>CAZHHN010000010.1:0-37910 GCA_964532415.1 uncultured Gammaproteobacteria bacterium | reverse complement strand
GTCGGCCTAGCCATCAAATTTGGTGGCACGAGTTAGTACTTACCCTTTTGATTGACGCAGAAACCCGGCCGCATGGCCGGGTTTTCGTCTTCATCTCTCCTTCACGCTCCCTCGGCCGCCGCGAAGGCCGTGCCGCCGCCTTCCTTCACCGGGCTCCCTTCCTTCCAGGCGACGTCGAGTCCCTGGCGGGCGGTCAGGTCGTTGTTGTACGCCTCGGCCGCCCTGAGCAGCGTCAGGTCGACTCCGCAGGACTGCCCGAGCTGGATGAGCGAGCGCGTGTCCTTCGGCAGGCATTTGCCGCCGTAGCCGCGGTAGCCCTTGTGGAAGATGGTGAGATGGCTCGGCCCGATCATCGGCTCGGTCTCGACGCATTCTTTTACCAGGTCGTATTCGATCCCGAGCGCCTGACAGAGGTCGAAGGCCTGGTTGCTGAAGGCGACCTTGAGCGCATAGAAGGTGTTGCCGAAATATTTGACCATCTCGGCGGCCTTGGCCGGCACGATCTTCTTGAAGGGAGCATCCGGCAGGATCGCCATGACCTTCGGCGCGGCTTCCAGGCTTTCCGGGCCGGTGTAACCGAGAATCTGGCGCGTCGGGAAGCGCAGGTCATGGTCGGCGGTCGCTTCCGTCAGGAACTCCGGATTGAACAGGAAGTGGTGGCCGGGATATTCCTGCTGGAGGCGGTCGGTCGTGCCGGGCAAAATGGTGGATTTCAGTACGACGACTTTGCCGTCCTGGGGAATGGCATCGAGCGCGGCGCGCAGGAACGAGTCGTCGAAGCCGGAGCCGTCCAGGTAAAACGGCGTCGGCACGCACACGAAAATGATTTCTGCCTGCGCGAGCGCGGCCGCGTCATTCAGGCCTTTGGGCGGGTCGTAGAGGGCGACCGACGCGCCTTCGGATTCGAACCAGCGCTGGAGCGCGCCGCCGACGAAGCCGGTGCCCATGATGGCGATGGAGGGGGAGGAATGCATAGGAGTCACGTAGATGGATGTTTGTGTTCCGAGATGATGCCCGGAAGCTTTTTTGGTCAGGGTAAAGGTGTCACGAGCACATTTTTGACGAGGATCTCCGCATTCTCCGGCCGTTCGTCCCAGATCCTGAAGCCGATACCCCCCTTGGGCTTACCGGAGATGGTGGCGCTCACGACCGTAATGCCGTCGATTGCGCACGCAACTTGGTCGCCTGTCGCGCGCGCGGAGAAGACGGCATTTTCGGCGGGAGGGTTCCAGGCGTCCACTTGGCTCAGTTTGATTGGGTGGCCGTCGACGATGTCGTCGATCTTTACCCGCCCCTGTCCGTAGGTACAGACGGTGTAGTTTTTCACGTCTTGATAGCGTACGGCGAGCGAGATATGGCTGCCCCGCAGACGTTGTACCGTCGCGCGGAAGTCGTAGTCCGTCCACGCCCGGGCGCCGTCGAGGAAGGCATCGGCACCCGTCGATGTCGCGGACGCGGTCAGTGACAGGCCGTCGCTGCTCTTTGAGAGCGTCCCCCAGGTGGATTGCCAGCCGGCGCTCCCGGAGAAATCGTCCTGGAAAGGAAGGTTCTTGTCCCGTGCCGTCTCCAAGAAGGCCACGAGCCGATCGCCGTTCCAGTCGGTGGGCGTCTCAACGCGCTTCAGGTGGTAGGCTTCCGAGTCGGCGTAATTTTGGGTATAGTCGCCGTCATCCGGCCAGACTTGTCTGAAGGCCACGGTGTAGGTCGACGAAACGATCCCGTTCATCGCCGCAGTTGCGCTCTCCACGTTCTTGGTCTGGAGGCCGTAGTCTCCGAACGGATACGAGAGCGCCTGCACGGGGATGCCGAACGTACCTTTCAAGACCTTTTTTGACTCGGTCAGCTCGTACGTGATGCGCGTCAGGTATTCGTCGTAACTTTCCAGCCGATTTTCCGCCGCGATCCATTTCCTGCTGCTCAGGAAATTTGCCTGATCCCCCTCCGCATCCAGTGGGATCAGGCCGCCATGCTCTTGGACGGCATGCGACCCAATTTCCCAGCGCCCGGAAGCGATCATGTCATGAATGTCACCGGGCAGGATGTAGTAGGAACTTCGTCCTTCTTGCGCGGTCGGCACCGAGGCACCGGACGCGACGAACATCACGGCTTTGAAATTCAACGCTTTCAGCAACGGATCCGACAGCCTGTAGCTGTCGACCCGCCCGTCATCGAAGGTCAGGAGGAAGGGTTTTGGAGGCAGGGTTTTCTTGCCGGCTCGGAACTGGAGGAAATCCTCCAGCGTGATGGAGTGGTATCCGCTTCGTTTCAACGCGAACATCTGATCCCTGAAGACGGCTTCCGTCATGCTGAAACGGTCGTTTTTATTCACGATGCCGTGATAGAGCAGCACAGGCACGGATTTGACGTCTTCTGTGGTGCCGACAGTAGGAGTCGGTTCTCCTCGGAATGCGTTTACAATGGATTGCACGGACGTTTCTCCCTCCTCGCGATAATATTGGTAGCGGTACGTGAAGGGGCGGAACACAATGAGAGGTGAACGCACGTTGTTGCGTGAAACGGGTCCGCGCAGCCTTTCGCCTACCCACTTGGTCATGCCGTACGCCTCGTCCGTCTGATTGAAGACGAACAGCAGCAATAAGAGGCTGGCGAAGATGACCGCCAGGATTCCGAGCTTATTGAAGATGACCCTCGTGTCGTACATACGTCGGCCGTAATAATGCTTATCTCGTTCCCCAGCGCGAGTCGCGCAAGGTCAGGATCGCCCAGGGCAGCTGCCACATCAGGATGAGGTTATAGAAAATGGCGGCGAACGAAGCCACGATCCAGCTGTTGCCCCGCGCGTGGATCCGGTAGTAAAGCCCGTAGATGAGCGTGATGAGGACCAACCCGCAGATGTAGAAGAAGGGGAACGTCCCCGTTTTGAGAGGGAACAGGATGAGCGCGCGGACGGCGACCACGGGAGCCAGGAGCGGAAGGATGGTGGCGAGATAGAAGGAGATGGCCATCAGCGGATGCCGTTTCCAGATGAAGCTGCCCGCCCGGAAACTCTCCCGCACCCAGGATTTCTTCCAGCGCTGCTGCTGTTTCATGAATTGTCTGAAGGTATCGGGAACGAAGGTATATGAAATCGCTGTCGGCGAAAACAGCGTTTTCTTGCCCTTATCGAGTAGGAAATTCGTCAGGCTCCGGTCGTCCCCATAGGTGCACTTCACGCCCATGAAACTCTGCTTGAGCCATTGATCGAGGATCCCGACGAGATCGGAACGGCGGTAGGCCGAGCAGCAGCCTGAGCAGCACGTCACTGAACTGAACAGGGATTCGGTCGCTTTAAACGCTTTAAAGGCGATAAAATAGCGAGCCGCCTGCATTCTCGTGATGGCGTTCGTGTGTTCATTCGCCACGTACGCGTGGCCAGCGACGGCCGCGACCTCCTTATCGATGAAATATTTGACGAGCTCCTTGGCAGTATCCGGCTTCACGAAGCTGTCCGAATCGATGAAAATAACGATATCGTTTTTGGATTGCCGCGCGCATTCGGCCATGCCATCGCGCTTGCCGCGATTGACTTTCCAGTCGATCACCATCACCTCCACGCCATAGTCCTTTCTCGCCTCTTCTTTGGCGAGCAGCATTTGCTCCAGCGTTTCGTCCGTCGATCCGTCGTTCACCGCGACCACATTGAACCTGTCGGCCGGATAATCGGACTGGACAATGCGCATAATCGTCTCCCTGATGTTGGTGCCCTCGTTTTTGGCCGGCACTCCGAAGGTCACCGTCGGCATGTAGGTCGGGTCGAAGTGCTCTTCGTGGGGCTCGTAAAAGTATGAAAACAGGAACCGGCTGATGATGTAGACCGACACGGCAAGGCTGTAGATACCGAACAGCCAATCGTCACTCAAATGTCTCCATGTGATCATCTTTGTGATCAGCACCAAGTAGATGCAGAAAAAGAAGACGATGCGGGCGTTAACGCTTTTCGCCTCCCACCATCGCAAGAGCCTACCGAAAAAACCGCCCGGTGCGTTCGGGCCGTCATGTATCGTCGCTTCGCGCGCCTTGGGTTGTCTGGGTGCCTTCACCATATGCGGGTGATTGGCTTGTCATTTTTACAAAATACGCTCTTGGGCGGGTTCTCCTCGGACAGGGAAATCTAGCAGTAATCCGAATTATTGTCAACTGGCAGGAACGGGCTGCAGATTCGCCATAGTGCACCTTTTGTGAGGCGTTTGAATGCGACGTGAACTTCCCTCCTCTTCTTCAACGCGCCGAGAACTCCCGCAACGCGAAATCCCTGAATTCCACGTCCATGAAATCGGTACGAATGCCGGCGCGTCCCGCTTGCGCCCAAGCCCGGCCGCCGTACGCTTCGCCGTCGTCCGTGGCTTCGGCGACCTGCGTCCAGGTGCCCGTTTTTCCAATATCGGCGTATAGCTTGATGAGGACCTTGGTCGAGTCGATGGTCCTAGTTTCGACTTTTAAGCCGATCCACGTCCCAAGCGGAATGAGGTTCGGGACGTCTTCGCGGTTATAGTCCCCGGAAACGACGGGCTCGTCAGCCAGCGTGTAGTACGTACCGCCGATTTTTTTCTTGATAACAGCGTGTCCATCGACGCGCAGGCCGGCATAATAGAGATTGTCGCTGTCCTGATAGCGCTGGAACAGCAGGAGCCCGTTGGACTCGAAGCGGTGCTGGCTTTCGCTCGGATCATAAAAATTCACCTTGAAGTAGGATTCGGAAATGACATCTTGCCAAGTGTTCCGCGTAAGCAGACGGAAGATGTTCTGGGGGCGGTAGCCGCCGTCGGTCTCGTCGGAGTCCGACTTGGCATAGAGCTTCTGCCAATCGGAGCCTTCCGGGAGCCGTCCTTGGACGGTCCGAGCGATGCCGTCTTGGAAGGAAATGCGCGCGCCGGAATTCAGCCACCAGTAGGGACTCAAGGTTTCGGCTGCCGAACCGGTCTCTTCAAGAGCGCCGTCCGTCTTGAATCCGTCGATGAACGGAAGCGTGATGGAGGCGGCGGGAATGCGCGTTGTGCGGGCGGCAGGGTGTGAAGGCCGTACAAGAAAGAAGACCAAGACAATGGCGAGGATGGCCGCTCCACATAGCAGGTATAGCTTCGATTGTTTTTGCATCGGTTGGTATCCTTGTGCCATAGACGCGGGCGATGACGGCTTCTTTACACTGGTGCCCTGAAAATAAAGGGGAGGGCGCATCCGTCGCGCGGAGCATAGCTGTTTTTGAATGAACGGTCAAACTCGCCTATGCCCCCGATTCCACCCTAAACCGTGAATTCTCCGTCGGCATAGAACGCTTCCCCGTCCGTTTCGATGCGCTTCGCGTCGACGAACACGTCGATGTGGAAATGCGTCTTTTTCGCATTGAAACCCGGCTTTTTGTAGACGCCGTGCTTCTCGCCCAGCGAAAGATGAAGCCCCTTTTGCCGCTCGAAGGCGGTGATGTCGTTCAGGAAGCGGTGCTTGCCCATGGCGGGGTTGAGGCCGAGGCCGAATTCGCGCACGAGCACGGCTTCTTCCGCGCCGATCTGGTCGAGCACCCGCTGGAACGCTTCCGGCCCTTCATGTCCGACGATCAGGCCCCGTTCGATCCTGATTTTAAAAGGGGAATGCAGCTGCACGAAATGGTCGGTGCCGGCGAAGGCGAAGAGCAGCGCCTCGCCGTTCACGCGGGCGAGGTCTTTCGGCTCGCTGAACACCTCGCCGATCGGGAAGGTGCCGCCGATGTTGGCCATGCCGGCGTAGTCGCCGACGTTCAGCTTGGCCGGTTCCATGCCGCCTTCATAGGTCAGCGTCGTGCCGGCGCAGCGCACGACAACCGTCTCGGCGCGGTCGATTTTCTCCTTCAACGCGCGACCCATTTTAAGATAGTAGGCGGGATCGTAGGCCAGCGCGTCGACATAAATGCCGATCTGCCGTCCATCGGTGGCGCGCTCGAGATGGACGTGTTCGACCGTCGCCAGGGCGCGTTTGAACAGCTCGATGCGGATGCGGAACTCGTCCAGCCGGAAGCTCGAGGATTGCACCAAAACGACCAGGTCTCCGGGCGAGAGCGCCTCCACGGCCGCGAAAAAGGCGTCTTTCCCTCCCGCGTCGAAGTCCAGGAAGGCCGCCGACGGCAGGGCGCTCCGGTACGCTTGGGCGAGAATTCGCGCGAGCGGGGTGCGCGCGTCAAACGCGACCAGCGCCTTGCGGGCAGGGGAGTGTTTAACGGCGAGGCGGACGACGTCGGCGACATTCTTGGCGGCGATGGCATCGAGATCCATGACCGGCATCATAACAGAACCGGCGGTTCGTTCGAATCTTGGACTTGAAGTCAGTAAAGATAGCCATCTTTACGGTTGGTTTTGCTATACCCGGTTGGAAGTAGAACCGGTTACAGGACTTTCCTTATCGCCGCGAGCCGTCCATCAATGATCGCCTTTGTAATGTGATAGTATCCAAGAAGTACCAGGTTGAGATTGACGCACCCTGCTTCCCAGAGTTAGGCTGCATACTCGAAAGAGGCGTCTCTTGGCCAAATCCGACACGATATGAAAAAAGCTTATTTCTGGCCGCTCATCGCAGTTTATAGCCTGGCATTAATGACTGCGACGTCGCTGGCGTGGAAAGTCAGGACCAGAGAACCTGCTCGAGGTTCCATGTGTTTCGACAGCTATTCCTGCCTATCGCCGGAATACATGGCCAAGAATGGCGTCCTTCACGTGATTCTAAACCGAGAGAATGCTGAGGCGATGCATAAGGACATCCGTGAATACTTTGCTGCACGTTATCGCAAAGAGCTTCCCGAGACGTACGCAGCCAATTTGGCTGCCGCGAGCACCGCTGAACGGAAGAAGAAATATACCGCCATTCTCGAATCGCTGAAGAAGGGAATTGACGTGGACCCGGTCTTCAGTGAGCCGAGAGCATACCGCGGTTTGGAAGGCATCGTGGCCATGGTCGCAAGCGTCTCGGCATACATCCCAGACGAAGGAAATGTCGGATATACGGGCGGCGTCGCCTTCTTCCGTCACGAGGGCACTTCCTACAAGTTCGTGAGGACCGAACCCTTGGGGGAAGATGTGAACATCTTCGAATCCACGTCGGTCGAGATGTTCAAAAGGGACGAGGCTGGGGCACGATAAATCATTGGGATAAAAAGGGGCGCCTGGTGTCGGGCGCCTTTGCTGTACACGCACCTTTAGTAAGTGTACGTGCCTTTGAGTCTGAACCCCTGGAAGACCACCAGTGGCTTCTGCTGCCGCACACCCCTAAGCGTTATATCACCACAGCGATTGGTCGTGTGTGCAGCGAGCCAGACATCGTCCCCGTTTTGTCCGGTCACGAAGTAGGCGTGATCCCATGCGCCGTCGCCTGTCCAGTCCGCCAGGATCACGTCTCCGGCATAGAATCGCGGGATCGTCGACAGGTCCCGGGGGATGGGGACCGCACCGTTGCTCCTTCCGGAGTTGATAATGAAAGTGCGGAAGTCGTTGACATTAGCCCAGGAGTTGCTCCGGTTGTGGTCTCCAGCGCTGAGGTAGTACCAGGAGCCGCTGCAGAACCAGCACGTACCGCCGACCGGCTGCCAGCCGCCAAACGCAAGGGCCTGGGATACAAAATTCGTGCAGTCCTCCGGGTTGTAGGATTGGTAATACGGGTTGTACCCTGTCGTATCTGTCAGATCCTTCGCGCCAGAAATCCCGCAGAAGTGCAGCGCATAAGTTACCGCCGAGCTTGGGGAGTAGCTTCCCGAGGCGGACGTAAGCGCGATGGGTTCCGAACCGGCCGTGCCCTGTTCGATACCGTCGTCGCTTCCGGCTCCTTGGGCTGCATCGCCCATATCCGCGACGCACCCCGCAGACATCGTTCCTGTAAATGCAAGGATCAAAATTGCCGTTCTCTGTCGCATCGATCTTCCTTCCTTTCGTACCAGACTCCCGACACCATGTCGGGCGGGAGGAGCTTATAGATCATTCAAATAATGTGTCAAACGACGCTCCATGCTCCATCTTCTGAAAAGCGTTTGATCAAGAAGGAACCCTTATCCAGGAGTATTCCCCAGAGCTGGCCATCCCGCGTTTGTTGTGTACGAGGGGAAGGCGATGGGCAGTGATATTGAGCCGCATTCATTCCCATTTCTTAGCGATTTTTGGGCACAAAGTGGGTAAGAGGGCTTGATTTAAAGTCTTTTTTTTGATAAAATGTGCGCGTGAACGAGTCTTTTCTAAAAATAAATTCTTGGCGCGCACGCGTATGAGAAAAGCGTACTGGGCCCTCCTTTTTTTACTCGCGCTTGCGACCGGCAGCGTGCTGCTGCGTTCATCGGCCGTCGTTGCGGCGACTCCGAACGTCCCGGCCGGCTACGAGATGGTCGATCTCATGCTGGATCCGGGTTTTGAAACGTCCGTTTCCGGCTTTGCGCCCACCAGTTCCGTCGAGGGCAGCGTCAACCAGACGTCGACGAGCCCCCTGCAGGGCGCCAAGAGCCTGCAGCTCGTCGTCAACAGCTACGGCCGCGTCGGTTCCGGACACGTGTATCCGTGGGAAGGCGGTCCGTTCGCCGATTCGCTCACGGCCGCCGCGAAACTGCGCGTCAGCTCGGCCTCGCCGACCGACCGGACCGTCAAAGTCTGCGCCATCGCCTATCTCCAAGCCAGCAGCGAACCGCGCACCGTCTGCCAGAATTTCTCCGCCAACAATCCGCAGAACATCGCGGACGTCTATTTGAACCTGAACACCGCCGGACAGCAGCTCTACCGTATTTACTTCCAGTTCTCGATGGAGAACAGCGGCTCGGTCACGTCGGTCGTCGATGACGCGCATCTGTACGTCGTCCAGAAAACCACCGGCACGCCGCCCCCTCCGGCTTGCACCGCCGATACCTGGAGCTGCACGTCTTTTAGCGCCTGTTCCGCCAGCGGCACCCAGACCCGTACGTGCACCATGACCTTCGATTGCCCGAACGTCACGACCCCGAGCCCTGCCACCAGCCAGAGCTGCACGCCCCCGCCCCCTTCCTGCACCGCCGACACGTGGACGTGCGGCGATTGGGCCGCCTGCACTTCGAGTGGCACGCAGACCCGGAGCTGCACGATGACGCTCGACTGTCCGGGCGCCGTGACGCCCAGCCCCGCGACGTCGCAATCCTGCACGCCGCCGCCTCCTTCCTGCACGGCCGACACTTGGAGCTGCACGGCTTTCAGCGCCTGCTCCGCCAGTGGTACGCAGACCCGTACGTGCACCATGACGTTTGATTGCCCGACGGCTACCACGCCCAGTCCGGCCACTTCCCAGTCCTGCACTCCGCCGCCGACATGCACCGCCGATACGTGGAGTTGCGGCAACTGGAGCGCCTGCACGTCTTCGGGCACCCAGACCCGCAGCTGCACGATGACGTCCGATTGCCCGAACGTTACCACCCCCAGCCCTGCCACCACGCAATCCTGCACGCCGCCGACCAATGGAGGTCCGGGTACCAACCCCTCCGTTTCCGGCAACCGCAGCGCCACGATGATCAGTCCGACGAACGGCGAAACCTTCTCGCTGCCGCTCAATCTGCGCTACATCGCGCAGGGCCGCGATACCGACGTGACGATCAACGACCCGATCGAGGGCAAGGGTCGGAATGCCGACCGGGTGGACTTCTATATCGACAATACGTTCCTGTTCTCGGAAAACGGCGCCGACGCCGAGTACAGCATCTTCAAAGGGTTTGCGAACAACATCAACGTCACGCCCGGCACGCACCTGGCCTGGGCCCGCGCCTTCTACTCGAATCCGTCGATGGCGCTCGACACCCGCCCGATCACGATTACGGTCGCGGCTCCGACCTACGCCCAGACGATCAACCTGACGCAGGACGTCGTCCTTTCGGGCAGCCAGGCTTACTCCCTGGTCGGCACGTCGGGCGGGCGCATCCGCCTGAACGGCAACGGCTTCAAAATCCGCGGCAGCACTTCCGGCGGCCTGACCCTGAAGTACGTCGATCTGTACGATCTTGGCAGCCGCACCGACACCGGTTCCCCCGGCATCGACGTCATGACGACCGGCGCCGTGACGATCGAGGATTCGATTTTCGACAGCCTGAATCCGACCCACATCGAAATCGACGGCTCGGCCCCGGCTTCCGTCCGGCGCAACCTTTTCCGTTCGAATACCCGAAACCCGATCGGTCAGGGACCGTTCGAGCCCGACACGTTCGAAACGGTCCGCCTGACCGGCAGCTCGGCGGCCACCAAAGTCTTTGCCGGCAATAACGTGGCCGCCGGCCCGATCGCCTTCGATCTCTCCAATCACTGGACGATCGGCGGCGACACGGCGGCCGATACCAACATCCTGATCGGCCCGCGCACCGCCTTCCACGTGTCGCGCTCGTCTAACATGCTCATCAAGGGCAACTACCTGCACCACCTCTACTACGACGATTGGAGCCAGGGAGAACTGCTCGAGCTCTTCGACGTCTCGCCGATCACGGTCGAACACAACGTGCTTCAGGGCAGCTCCTGGCCGGTCCGCGGGATCGGCGGCGAGTTCCGCTACAACCTCGTCCTGCACGCCGGGCACCAATGGCTCTGGCCCGAAACGCATGCCCGCGTCCACCACAACCTTTTCGTGGGCGGCGACAACGATGCCGCCGGCATCATCGAATACTACGACTCCAGCGACATCCGCGTCGAAAACAACACCTTCGACGCGCAGATGGGTTCGATGACGGAGGCGATGATCCACTGGCTGAAGGGCTCGGCGGTCGCGCGTTCGAACGCTTTCCTGCGCGTGCCCGATCGCGGCGACGCGACCGTGGAGATCGATCCGGGCACGACCCTCGACACCGATTACAACGCCTTCGGCAACCCGCAGCACCGCAACTACTCCGACGGCCGCGCACCTTCCCACGACGTGGCGGGCGGTACCCAGCAGGACTTCCGGCTGGCCGGACCGCTCCCGACCGCGCCGTTCGACATGGATGAAACCGCCGTCTGGAAACGCCAGTTGACGGTCGGCACGGTACTTTCCTCGTACCGGGCTCGCTACGCTCCGACCTCGGGCAGTCCGCTTATCGACGCCGGCGACCCGGCCGGCGGCGCGGGGAACGATGTCGGCGCGATCGGCGCCGGCGCGTCCAACGCCTTCGACCAGTTCGGCACCTTCGATCACGGAACGCCCGCTTCCTGCACCGCCGACAACTGGAGCTGCGGCGACTGGAGCGCCTGCACGTCTTCCGGCACCCAGACGCGTTCCTGCACCATGACATTCGACTGTCCCGGCGTCGTCACTCCGAGTCCGGCCATCTCGCAGTCCTGCACACCCCCGCCTCCGCCCCCGGCCTGCACGGCCGACACCTGGAGCTGCACGGCTTTTAGCGCCTGTTCCGCCAGCGGTACGCAGACCCGTACGTGCACCATGACGTTCGATTGCCCGACGGCAACGACGCCCAGTCCGGCCACTTCCCAGTCCTGCACCCCGCCGCCCCCTCCGCCAACCTGTACCGCCGACAACTGGAGCTGCACGGCTTTCAGCGCGTGCTCCGCCAGCGGCACCCAGACGCGTTCCTGCACGATGACGCTCGACTGTCCTGGTGTCGTGACGCCCAGTCCGGCGACGTCGCAATCCTGCACGCCGTCGACTCCCGGACAAACGACGGCGAATCTCATCTCCGATCCCGGCTTCGAAACCGGCGTCTCCGATTTTGCGGCCCAGGATGCATCCGAAACCGTCGCGCGCTCAACGACCAATCCGATCAGCGGAACCGGCAGCCTCTCCGTTTCGATCAACGGCTGGGGCAACAACGTCTGGTGGGCGACGCCGGCCGTCGGCACGCCCTTCGTGAATGCCAGCAAACTTTCCGTCTCCGGCAAGCTTCGCGGGGACGTCGTCCAATCCGGCACCACGCTCCAATTTTGCGCGGCGACCTACTATGAAGACGGCGGTTTCGCGCAGCAGTGTACGGATGCCAGCAAGGTCAAAGGGACCGTCTCGAACGTGACGGCTGCGCTCGATCTCGATCCGAACCGGGCGATCAATAACGTCGATATCCGCCTGACGACGCTCGGCTCAGGTCCGGTTACCTATGCGCTCGACGACGCTTCTGCCGTCGTCACGCTTCCCGGCGGATCGACGACCTCTCCTCCTCCGCCCCCGCCTCCTTCCTGCACCGCCGATACCTGGAGCTGCACGTCTTTTAGCGCCTGTTCCGCCAGCGGCACCCAGACCCGTACGTGCACCATGACCTTCGATTGCCCGAACGTCACGACCCCGAGCCCTGCCACCAGCCAGAGCTGCACGCCCGGTACGCCGCCCCCGCCTCCGCCCCCGGCCTGCACGGCCGACACCTGGAGCTGCAGCGCTTTCACGGCCTGTTCGGCTGACGGCGTTCAGACGCGTTCCTGCACGATGACCTTCGACTGCCCCAGTGTCGTCACTCCGAGTCCGGCCACCTCGCAATCCTGCACGCCGCCGCCGTCCGGCAGCAGCGCCATGAATCCGACGATGCCGCAGAACCTGTATGCCGCCGGCATCTCGCCCGCGTCGGTTTATCTGAAGTGGTCGGCCGCCGCCAGTCCCGACGTGCCCGGCCAGGCGCAGGGCAGGATCGTCAGCTATCACGTTCTGCGCGACGGCACCCAGATCGCCAACGTCACGGGCGCACTGCGTTATGAGGATGCGAACCTGTCGGCCAATTCGACCCATACCTATGCCGTGATCGCGGTCGATAACGCCGGCAAGAGCTCTTCTGCGGCGACGGCGGTCGCCAGCACCGTGCCGACCATGCCGGTCGGCGGCGTTTCCGCCCATCCGGTGCTGTTTCCGGCCGGACAGATCGCCCACCTGGCCGCCGGCGGCAGCGACTGGACGACCCAAAAACAGTTTTGCGACTCCAACCTGAATACCATGATCGGTCCGGGCTATGCCGGCTGGGATTGGCATGATGCGGCCGTCGCTTACGGCACCTGCTATCAGGTCGCCAAGCGTCAGGGCGACACCGTCAACGCCCAAAAATACGCCAAGAAGACCCTGGCTCTGGCGATCGTCCTGGCGCGCGACCATAACTTCGGGACGGACGATCCGTCCGACCGGCCCATCGGGCTTGGCGACGGCGCGCAGAAGACGTTCACGCTGCCGTTCGCGCCGATGTCCGCTTCGCAGGTGAAAGTCATGCTCGTGGGGACGAGAGTCGTGCCCGTTCAGCGCGCCGCTCAGGGCAGCGATGACCTGAACGCATTCGCGCCGATCATGAAAGTGAGCAACACTCCGACCGGTCCGGCCGATTATCCGGCCTCGGCCTACGAGCTTCGTTACCGCGACGGCCTCGACACGTTCCGTCTGGCCTGGACGGGCGCCACCAAGCCGGCTTCCGGCGCGACCTACTACGTCACGCTCGCCGACGGAACCGTCAACACGTTCGCTTCGAGCGCCTACACGCTGAGCGGAACCACCCTGACCATGGCGTCGGCGCCCGCGGCCGGCCAGGCGGTCATGGTGTCTTACCTCGGCGCCAATTACGAGCAGACCGGCAACGGTTTGGGCGGCGTGAACAGCGTCCAGCCCGACGGTCCCGGGTACCAGATGCGTACCTTCAATCCGGGACTCGCCGCCGCTTACGACGCCCTCTACGATTCAGGATTGCTGACCGGAGCGCTCAAGACGGAATTCTATGGCATTCTGAACCGCCAAGTCGCCTGGTGCAGCGGCTTCTGCTACGAGAACGACGGCAGGGGCGGGCAGGTCGGCAATTACTTCATCCGCGGTCTCCTGGGCGGCACGTTCGCCACCGCCTATGCGACGGACGGGGAAAACCCGCAGGCGGCTCAGCTCAAGGCCCAAGCCAATACGCTGCTCGCCCAGATGTATGAAGGCATCGCCAAATACATCCCCGACGGCTACGGCCCGCAGGGTCAGTATGCCAACGGCACGACGGAAGACATTCTCCAGTTCCTGTCGCTCTACCGCGACGTGACCGGATTGGACCTGATGGCCCGTCTCGAATGGACCGCCAAGGTCGTACCGGCCACGATCCATGGCACCAAGCCCGATCTCAAGTCGTTTTACGACGGCGGCGACTGGGATTCCCTGCCGGCCGAACCGCTCGACGCCGCCATGCGCGCCTTCGTCCAGTATCAGCCCGCCAATCCCAGCGCCCCGTTCGCCCGCAAGCTCCTCCAGGAACTTGGAGAGAGCGCGCCCGGCACGGTCACCGACTATCGGGCTTCCTACCCGCTCTCGTACTTCGGTCAGGTCGCGAGTCCGATGTATTCCCGCTCCGATTGGGGGTCGAACGCGGTCTGGACGTCGCTCGTCGCCAACGACTCCGGCGCGGTGGCGCACCAGCATGCGGATGCCGGGCACGTCAGCATCAACCGCGGCGCGGATTACCTGCTCGATGATGCCGGCGGCTACGGTTTCGGCGATTCGGTCTATCACAACACCCTGCTGTTCGACGATCGCGGCATCGCCGGCTATACGCCCGAGATCGTCTATCCGCTCAGCCAGGGTTCCTGGGGCCCCGAGACCCAGCTGATCAAGCGCGCGGACGGCGGCGATTATACCTACGGTCAGGCCGACTTCGCCGACGCCTACATGAATAACGACGGCGTGAGCAATTCGGTTAAAACGGCGCTCCGTTCGGTCGTGCTGCTGCGCCCGGACGTCGTGGTGATGTTCGACCAGGTTCAGGTCGCGAACTCCGCCATCAAGCGCGTCTTCAACCTGAACTTCGGCGGTCCGCTGACCGGCCAGGGCAGCGCACGGTCGGCGACCGTCGTGAACAGCAAGCTCTTCATGCAGACCGTCAGCTCTCCCGGCGGGACGCCCATCGTGAGCCCGCTCACCGGCGCGAACGGCCAGACGAGTTCCAACTACCAGGAAACCGCGTCCGGAAACCTCAAAGACGTTTTCATCCACGTTTTCCAGGCGATGGATAAAGACGCGACGCCCACGGTGGCCGGCAAGCTCATGCGCTCCGTCGACCGGAATCTCCAGGGGGCGGAAGTCATGGCCAACGGGAAACTCTGGACGACGCTCTTCGCCGCCTATGACCGTTCCTTCGGCGGCAGCGTCCAGTACGTTCTGCCTTCGGCCGGCGCGCACCGCCACCTGCTCAACGATCTCGTGCCCTCGAGCGCCTACGTCGTTTCGGTGACCGACACGCAGGGCCACGTCATCCGCACGCTGAACCGCGCAACCGACCAGAACGGCACGCTGACCTTCGACAGCGCCTCCGGCGAATCGACCTTCTACGTGACGCCGGGCAGCTCCGCGCCGGCCAGCGTTCCGGTCATCGTCGGAAACCCGAACGCCTGAGACCTACAGCCGGGCGAGCGTTCCGCACCACCCGTCCTCCCGGCGGGTGGTGTTCGTATGTGAAGAGATGATCCGTTTTATCCGGCTGCTCCATTGACTCTTCCGTCCTATGCTGGTATGAAAGGGGGGAGGTGGTCAACCATGGCTTCCGTATATGTTCGTCAGAAAATCAGCCTCGCCAACAAGCTCCTTGTTCTCATGAGTAAGGGCATCACGATTCAGGGCATCCCTTCGATATACGACCACCTGATGTCTGAAAGCGGTTTGGAACCGGCCGATCTCGGTACGCTGGCGTTCGGCCGTCAGCTCACTGCCGATGCCATCGCCGGGATCAAGCGCCACTATTGGACCCAGCGGGCGCGCATGTTCGCCAAGCACTGCCACAATGGCAGACCGATCTATGCCGAGGCGCTTCTGGAGATCGTGCATGAACAGGCGCTCACCGCGAAGGAGCTTGACCTGCCGCCGGAGGACTTTGCCCAGCTGGTATTGTAGTACGCCTGATCCGCGCCATCCGTGCGCGTCGACGATCCACTCTCGTCACGCCGCGGATTTTTTAGACTTTCTGGAAAATCAAATCGCATTGAAAAATAAAAGGACAAGGCATGCTTGTCCTGGGAACGAGACTATGGCGCCCGGAAGTCGATGGTGATCAGCTGGCCGACGAGTACCGCCGTCGGGAGGACGTTCTCGGCCGGGACGTCCGTTCCCACCTGCGTTTCGACATCGCCCGGTTTTGGCGGGGCGAGCCGGATCTGGACCCGATCGCCGTCCAAGCCCACGTTTTGCGCCACGTCCATGCGGACGCAGAGCGCTTTCGTCGACAAAGCGCCTGGCAGATCGAATTCACCCGAGAGGATGAGGGGTTGCATGAGATCATCGCCGTCTGTGCGGACATCGACGGGGCCCGCGACGACGATGCCCGACCAGGGTTCGATCGCCGTGATGTCGGTGAAGTTCGGTCGCGGACCCGCCGCGGAGGACGTGTCGATCAGACCGCCACCGACCGGGTCGGCGACACTCAGGTCGACGATGGTGAAGCGCAGGCGGCGCACCCGTACGCCGCCCGTTGCCGATACCGTGAAGCAGAATGCTTCCGCATCCTGCTGGCCGGTCCGGAACTCGGCTTGATGCGGGCCATTGTGGGTGATGATTACCCGCGCTTCCGAGGGAACGGAGCCGTCGGGAACAGAACCATCAGCCTGGGCGGGCGGGGCATCGGGCACTTCGCAGTATGCCGTCGAATGACTGGAGCATCCAGCGGCAATGGCGATCGAGCTCGCAAGCAGCAGGGCAGGTTTGCCAACGAACATGGGTCTCCTTTTGTATCGGTCCGGGCTTCGGGGCCGCAGGCGGCATGCCCGAGGTCCCCAAAGACGGGAGAGATGCGGAACAGAATCAGCCCAGACCGATAGCGGCCTCAGGGTACAGGCCGTCTTTAGCTACGTCAACCCGGGACCAAGCAAAAGCAACTGTGCCTTTCGACACGGGTGCTTAAGGGCGCTCACGTTCAACGGAAGGAGGAACTCGGCTTTGACCCCGACATGACGCGCGACGGCTCAACAAGTCGAACGAGACGACGGGCGACCCGTGGCGGCTGGTCCAACGTGTCTGCTACACTTTCCGCATCATCCTTAACGGAACGACCATGGCCAGATACGTCGACGGATTCGTCATCGCAGTGCAGAAGAAAAAGCTCGCGGCATACGTCCGCATGGCGCGCGAAGGAAAGCGGCTCTGGATGAAGTACGGCGCGATCGATTATAAGGAGTGCATCGCTGACGACGTGCGTCCGAAAGGGATCGTTCTCACCTTCCCGAAGCTGCTCCGCCTGAAGCGGGGCGAAGTGGCGGTGTTTTCGTTCATCGTCTACAAGTCGCGCGCGCACCGCGACCAGGTGACCGCGAAAGTGATGAAGGATCCGTCCATGGCCGGTTTTACCGGCGCGATGCCGTTCGACATGAAGCGTATGGCGATGGGCGGGTTCACGGTGGCCGTGGGCAAATAGGGGTCGGCGCAAACAAAAACACCCCCGGATTTGTAACCACCAAATTATCGCCAATCCTAGAACTAAAAGAGACCTCTCTTTTTGAGAAGTCCCTTTTGGTAGCCCCAAGGGGAATCGAACCCCTATCTGCTCCGTGAAAGGGAGCTGTCCTAACCGTTAGACGATGAGGCCGCGGCGGCATTGTGCAGAGCCAAGGTACGCATAAAGAGCATCGCCGTCAAGCCCGGACAGCGTGGCTGTTCTGTGTCACCGTCTCAAAACCGGCGCTGCACGCACGTGCTCGGCCGATGCGGCGCTTCGGGATGGAAAACGCCTTAGGCCAAAGCCACGAGAATCGCCCCGGCGGCGATCAGGAGCCCGCCCAGTCCCGATTTCCAGTTCAGCTGTTCATGCAGAAAGAGGGCTGCCAGCACGAGCGCGATAACGACCGAAGAACGGTCGATCGGTACGATCTGCGAGACCTTGCCGGCCTGAAGCGCCCAGAAATAGAAGATCCACGAGAGCGCGCCCGCCAAACCGGAGAGCGCCACGAACAGCAGCGCCTTGCCCTGCACGCTCGATACCGCATGCCATTTCCCGCCAAGCAGCACCACGCCGAGAAGGAGAAGAAACATGAAGGCCGCGCGCACCATCGTAGCGACGGTTGAATCCACCTTCGAGAGTCCGATCTTGCCGAAGATCGCCACCAGCGCCGCGAAAACGGCGGAAAGCAGCGCGAGCGGGAGCCAGAGCCATGAAGAAAGCATAGGCGCCCAGTATAACAAAAAATCCCTCAGGCCGCGTGGAACGGCTGAGGGACCAAAGGAAGGTGCGGGGGTCGCATCAGGAAGGACCCGCGCTCGACGGGTCCATTGGCGAAAATCTTTGCCGCCGTCAGCGGACCGATCGCGTTCGATCCGCGGAAAGCATCGTAGACCGTCGCGATTTTCGAGCGGCCGTCCATGAGGAGGCGGAGGACGCGACCGAGGTATTGAAGATAGAGCAGAAGCGACTGGGTCGGACGGAGCATCATACAGACGTCCGCGATGGAAGCGTCCCAGCCCTCGCGCAGGATGACGACGGACGACAGGAAGCGTATGTCACCGTCGTTGAAGCCTCTCAGAACCCTGTCGCTTTCATGGTGCGGCATCCGGCTCGAAACGCATGCGGCGGAAACGCCGGCGCGTATCAGCTTGTCGGCCAAGCGCTCGGCTTCGTCGATGCTGGGGCAGGCGGCGAAAACGTGTTTCGAAGCCAGGTCGCCCTGGCCGGAAGCGTACAACCCGACGATACGGTCGGTCAGCACGTCCCATTGGCTGGCCATGGCCGCCTGCAGTTTCGTCAGCCGGTAATCGTATCCGGCGTCCGGACTTCGTGCGATCGGTACGCCTGTCAAACCACCATCGAAGTCGATGTAGTTCCAGGCGAGCGGCGCGAGCCAGCCCTCTTCGATGCCCCAGCGGAGCGGACGGCGGTCGATGCAGGGTCCGAAGTGCGTTCTGGCGAAGCCCTTGGGCGAACCCCAGAATGTCGCGCCGTTTTCCCAAACGACTTCTTCCAATCCCGGCTGCGGGCTGGCGATGAGATAATCCGGCGTGGCGGTGAGGCCGAGGATCGGCGTCGTCTCTCCATAGCGGGCCAATTCATTCTGCTCACCGCTGGCGTAGGCCGTGTGACATTCGTCCCAGATGATCAGGTGCGGCTTGTAGCCTTCACGCAGATCGCGGCCGCGGGCGCAAAAGCTGGCATTGGTCGTCACGACGATCTGTTGATGCCTCCAACCGGGAGCGGCGATCGCCTCGCCGTGTATGTCGGTGACATATTTAAGCGAGGAGACTTGGCCGATGAGGCCGCCGACGGCCGGCGCCAGGGCGCGCAGCGTCTGCACCAGGAGCGCCAGGGTCGGTTCGACGATCAGAATGCGCATGCCAAGGCTTGCATGGGCGGCCAGTTCGATCAGCACGGTTTTGCCGAGGCCTGTTGCCTGGCAGATGTGTGTGCGCGCCGGCCCACCAGGGTCGGCCAGCCAGTCGCGGACGGCAGCCAGTGCTTCATGCTGATACGGACGCGGCGTGCGGGGGAGGCGCGCGCCGTCGCGGAGGAGATGGGTAAGACGCGCGGCAAGATCGCGTCGGATGGCTGCGTCCATGGGCATGTCTCCCGGGTGTGAAAGAGCGCCCGCCGGGTCGGCGGGTGGAAACGTTGTAGCCGCAAACGGCCGGGCTGTCAATCAAAAGACCATCCGCGTTCGGATGGTCGGTGTAAGGTCCTTACACTTCGCCGGTGCTGGCGATGGCGGGTTCGGAAGCGGGTATGGACTGGTTCAGTCTGATAGCACCCCAGTCGCCGATCGGCGCGATGGTACCCGCTTCTTGAGCGGCTTTGAGCAGGACGATCGCTTCGGGGCTTTTGATTCCGAAGCACAGGCGCAGAATCGGGATGGCACCGCGGACGACGAGTGTGTCGTCGACCGTGACCGCTCTTCCGACAAGTTCCGTCAGCGCTTCCGCGATGGTAAGAACGTTCGGGGATCGGGGCGGGCGCTTGGTACGGCGGGCGGCTGCAGTTTTGGGAGGCGGCGGCATGGACACGGTGGCCGGACGCTCCATCGGTTCCGTCACGACGGCGCTTCTTTTGGCTCTGTGTGTATGGGACTTGCGTCCATACGCAGGGAACGGGTTCGGCGCAGCCGGAGGGTGTGCCAGGAACACCCGTGCAAACGGAACTGTCCCGGTGATTTTTCCCTCTTCGATGAGGCACCTGATGGCCTGCTCCGCCCGGTCATGCGACCACTGGCCGTGCAGCCTGAGCGTTGGAATCGGACCGGCGACCAGCCACCTATTCTCATCGATCTGCCGCGCAATCTTTTCCAGCGTCTCAAACGCATCGATATCGAGCGGCGAGGTGACCGGCGGTCCCTGCGGGGCCTCCTGCGCCACGTCGCCGCTGGCGGAAAGCAGCGCCCACACACGCTCGACATCCATGCGGAAGTGCCTGGCCAGCAGACGTAGGGCGTTCGTCTCGATTTGGCGGATGCGCTCGCGCGTCACATCGATGATGACGCCGATCTCCTCAAGCGTCATGGGCGGCTGCCCGTCGATCCCGAAACGGTAACGGAGCACCTTGGCCATGATATCCGTGCCTCTTTTCTTGAGGCAGGTCCAGACTCGCGCGAGCATCTCCCGCCGCTCGGCGTCCAACTCCCGCGACAACGTCACGGCGTCGGTCTCCGCTGCGGGGTCGGCGACGAAATCACCGAAAGTGCTGTTTTCGTCTCCGGATGGACCTCTTATCGGGCCGTCGAACGCAAGCATACGAGGCTGACAGCGGAGCTTCCGCACCTGGGACAGCGTCATGTCTTTGCCCGAGTCGGTCAGGGCCCGGGTCAGCTCCTCATCGTCCGGTATGCGGCCCTCCAAGACCGCAAACCGCGCCGTGGTATGTTCAATCAGCTTATACTTTTCATCCGCATGCACAGGCACTCTCATTGGCCTGCGTTGGTCTTGGTCCTGAATCGCGCGCCCGATGGCGTGACGTATCCACCAGTAGGCGTAGGTGGAAAACTTGAGCCCCCGCTCCAGTTCGAATCTATCGATCGCGTCCATGACCCCGAAGTTGCCCTCCTGAACCAGGTCCACAAGCGGCAAACCGCGGTTGACATAATGCCATGCGATCGAGATGACGAGCCGGATGTTGCAGTAGACCATCCGGTCGCGCAACTTGCGCGCCCCGACTTCATCGCCTTCGCGGATCTTGGCGCGGAGCGCGGTGATGAGCTCGATCTCCTCCTCCCGCGTCAGCAAGCCGAAGCGCATCATCTGCCGAAGCAGCGGTTGGGCGCTCTCCCACTCGCTCCTGCTGGCGGACCGTTCCATGGTCGCCATCAGCGCGTCGTCGGACGGGAGGTGTATTTCGATGTCGGTCTCGGGTCCGGTTGGCTCGCCCCTCGGCTCCGCGTCGTCATCAACCTTGTCCTCGCCGGCATCGAATGCGGGCGCTCTCATTTTCTTCGCGGTGCTCTTGCGCATGGCATCCTCCGGTGTGGAAAGAACGGCAGCCTGACTTTAGGGATTCCGGGACCGAACGTCAAGCTTTAAAAAACCATACGGTCTATTTCCGCGTGCGCGCGGTGTCGCGCGGCAGATTGCCGCCATGGCGAAGAGGGCGAAAACGTTTCGAACGGGAGCCGGACCCGATGAGGAAGTTCCGGGTCTTGAAAAACCCTCAGGCCACGTGGTGCGGCTGAGGGTTGGGAGAAACATTCGGAAGCGCATGAGAAATCCTCCGCAGTTTCTACGACTTTGCACGCTTAGGTGACGGTGGCTTGTCGGCGCCTGTCCTGCGCCGATCCCGGCCGAAACGATTTGGCGTTGTCGGCGCCCGCACCAGAAAGACCTCTTGGGTTTGCGGCTTGATGCGGAGATGCCCTTGCGCGATAAGTTCCTCCACGGCGGCTTCCGCCCGGCTGCGCGGCCAGGAGCCTCGAAGCATAAGCGTCTGGACCGGCGCCGGAACCCTCCACTTCCATTCATCCGAGGGCATCTCGGGCGCGTGCTCTTCCAGGATGGCGAGCGCATCCAGATTCCGTCCGTCGGGCACGACACAGCACTCATTCGGCAGCGCCGCCACCCCCTCGTTGCCGGCTGAAAGCAGCAGCTTGATTTGCCCGCGCGTCATTTTAAAATGACTCATCAGACATTGCATCGCCCGTTGTTCGATCTGAGCAACGCGTCCGCAGCTGATCATGAAGAGATCCGCGATCTCCCTGAGCTTCATGGGCAGATGTTCGCCGAGCCCGAAACGATAGTGAAGCACCTCGGCCATTCTCTCTGGCCTGCGGGCCTGCAGCAGGGTCCAAGCCTGACGCAGCAGTTCTCCACGATGTGCAGCCATCTCACCGGCTGTCGTCGGGGCGTCGGTTTCCGCCGTCGGATCGGCGATGAGCTCGCCGAACGTGCACATTTCGCTTTCGAATGCGACCACCGGTCCATCGAGCGCAACCGCTTGAATCGGCGGTTTATAACGCAATTTCCCTACCTGATCCAGAGTCATCCTTTTTCCGCGATAGGCTCCAGACTTCCGCAGGGCCTCGAGCAGTTCTTCGTCATTCGGCTCGCGGTCGTGTCTCTCCCTGAACTGCGCCTCGACCTTTTTGAGGTGGGCGTAATCTCCCTGGGCGTACTCCGGAATGCGCATCGGTTTCCGTACGTCCTGATCTTTGAGCGCCCGCCAGATGGCATGGCGGATCCACCAGACGGCGTAGGTTGAAAACCTGAGCTTGCGCTTCATCTCGAACCTGTCGATGGCTTTCACCATCCCGACGATGCCCTCCTGGATCAAATCCAGCAGCGGCAAACCGCGGTTCATGCAGCCGGGCACGACTCTGAGGACAGAGCGGATGTTGCAGTAGACGATGCGGTCACGCGCCTGTTTGCGCGCTCCCGCCTCTTTCCCAGGTGTGATGGCAGTCTGGGCAACCGTTATGACTTCGACCTCCTCCTCCCGCGTCAGCAGCCCGAGGCCCATCATCTGCCGCAGATACGGTTGAACCTCTTGCCACTCGTTGCCTCGAGACGACCGCTCCACGCTGCACAGGAGCTCGTCGTCATCCGGCGGGCTGACCTCCATATCGTCTTCAGATTCGGACGGTCCGTCCATCGATTCCGCTTCAGCGCCGCCCACGCCCTCGCCGGTACCGGATACGAAGGCTCTCTTCGTCGTCATCGCGTGGATTTTGCGCACGGCATTCTCCGGAAAGTTGGAAAGAACGGCAGCCTGACTTTAGGGATTCCGAAGCCGGGCGTCAAGGCTGCCGTGAGCGCAGGCATTAAAAAACCATCCTGGAGGATGGCTCGTGGTGGTCCGTCCGGTCGGTATGCGGTCTCATTTCGGCTTCGGAGGCTTGCCTGGAGATTTGCGCGGTTGCGTTCGCACGGGGTATTTCCGTTTGCGGCGAGGAAAGGAGACTGCGTCAGTCGGCTCGACGGCCTGATCGGCAGATTGCGGCGGCGCATCCGTGTCGGAGCGCTTCGTCCAAGGTTTGCGGTAGCCTTCGTCGAAGGAATTCGGATTGGCCGGTGGCACCGTCAGGTAGACGCACGCATACGGAATCTCACCGATGAGTCGTTTCTGATCGATAAGCTCAACCACAGCGGCTTCCGCCTGTTCGGGTGACCAGCCTTTGCGCGCCTCAAGCGTCGTGACGGGCGCCGGTATCTTCCACTCCCCGGATGGCGTCTCCCGTGCGTGCTGTTCAAGCACCGAGAATGTATCGAGATCCCTCGCCGCATCGTCGAAATCCGCCTCCGGCACCACTGAGCCAAGCCGATGCACTCCGCCCGCGATCTCGAGCCGGGCGGCCACGTCTGCAATCGAAAGCCGGAGACCGGCGGAGAGAACCTCTAAGGCGCGTTTGACGAGCTGACGGACACGTTCAGCCGTCACGTTCATTTGCACGCTGATCTCTTCGAACGTCATGGGAGGATGCTCTTCCAGCCCGAAGCGCCTGCAGATGACCCCGGCGTGTTGTTTGGAAGGTGCATGCACGAGAATGTCCATGACACGTGTGCGCCATCGCGATTGTTCTCGTATGAATTCATGGATACGGGCCGAACTGTCCGTCGGCGCCGTCGCGGTATCCGCAAGAAGCGATCCGATTGTGCCCGTATCTTTTTCTTTCCCGCTCTGCCTCTGGCTGATCGGACCTTCGAACGATAACGCGATTTGATATCCGTCGCGCCGTATCCTGGCCAGTTCCTCGGCTGAAAAACTCTGCACCAGAAACGACTTCTTGTCCTGCAGGAGCGTCAGGAGTTCTGCGTCGCTGGGCGGCTGTCCCGATTCACGCTCAAATTCTTCGCATGTCTGTTTGATGACGGTATGTGCGTGCCGTGTGTAGTCGGGAACGCGCATCGGCGTACGCAGGTCTTGATCGGAGAGAGCGTGAAGGATGGCGTATCGGATCGTATTGAAAGCGTGAGTGGAAAACGCGGCTCCTTCGTGGAGATCGAAGTCATCGACCGCCTGCATCAACCCGAGGCAGCCTTCCTGGATCAGATCCAGGAACGGCAGCCCGCGATTCAAATAACGCCCGGCGATTTTGACGACAAGAAGAATGTTGCAGTAGACCATCCGTTCGCGCGCCTTGGTGTCGCCGTGCTCCTGAATCCGGGCGATAAGCCCGATTTCTTCGCCCGATTCCAGAAAGCCGAGCTGCACCATCCGACGGATAGACGGCTGGATTTGATCCCGCTCGCTGCCGCGGGCAGACCAAGCCCCGTCATTTGCCCGATCGTTTTCATCTTCGGGCTCGATTGCCGGCTCGATTTCGATAGCATCCGGCGAAGGTTCTTCCGGTTTCGTTCCCGCCCCGACCCCGCCCTCCCCGTCGGATGCGTCATCCGCATCAGGTGTGCGCATTGGCTCAGTCTCCCTGTGGAAGTTGGTGGACAGGACCACGTGACTTTAGGCGTGTGGATGCGGAATGTCAAGGCTTGCCTGCTTCAAAAAACGCCGTCGCGGAGGGCGACGGAGTTGGAAAACGGGTCGGGGTTAGGCAGCTAGATTGGCGTCCAACATTGCTTCCCGCAAATGATTGACCGCTTTGAAGGCGTTGCTTTTGGCTGTGCCTTCCTTCCTCCCGAGCACCCTGGCGGCTTCGGAATGCGTCATTTCTGCCAGGTGTACCAGCCGCAAGGTATCGATTTGGCATGGAATACGTCTTTCAAGCCGGTTGATCGTCCTGAACATCCGCAGATGGTCGCTCCGCCTGTCCGCAGGCACCGATGGGTCGAACGGTTCCATCGTGAACTCGCCGCCCTCGTTATGCACGTGCCACGAAATCGAAGGGTCACGCGCTGCTTTTCTGAGATAATTCAGGGCGAGCGTGAAGGTGATTCGGCACAGCCATGCTTTGTAAGAACGCACCTCGCAGCGCTTCGCGGCGGCCGAAGCCCTGATCCATACGTCCTGCATGATATCGTCAGTGGCGGTTCTGTGCCTGCCAAGTATACGGCAGGCGATGCGCCTGAGCGTCGGCCGGTACTCCAGGAATATGTCGGTGAAAGGATCGGTTCTTGAGGGATGGTACATGCGGACCTCCGGTGCATGGTCCTTGAACAAGCGGTAGGTACGGTCTATCATGAAGCTTCTTAAGCGTCAACCCCGCATGCGCATCCTCGGCATCGAAACTTCCTGTGACGAAACCTCCGTCGCCCTGCTGGCCGTGCGGCGGGGCCGTGCCCATATCGAGAAGCACCTGACGGCTTCCCAGGTCTTGAAGCATGCCGAATACGGCGGGGTCGTGCCCGAAGTCGCCGCGCGCCTGCACGTCGAAACGCTCCCGTTGCTGATCGGGGAGTTGGGCGTCAAAAAGAATCGTCTGGATGGCATTGCCGTTACGCGCGGACCCGGCCTGATCACCTCGCTCCGGGTCGGCACCGATTTCGCCCGCGCGCTCGCCTACGGCTGGGATCTCCCGATCGTCGGCGTGAACCACATCGAAGGCCATATCGCCGCCAACTGGATCGGTCGGGACGTCTCGAGGGAACGCGCCGCCTTTCCGCTGCCGGCGCTTGTGCTGGTCGTCTCCGGCGGGCACACCGAGCTGATCCTGATGAAAGGTTTCGGCCGTTACGGGAAGCTCGGCGCGACGCTCGACGATGCCGCCGGCGAAGCTTTCGACAAGGTCGCCAAGATGCTCGATCTCGGCTATCCGGGCGGGCCGGCGGTTTCCGGGCGGGCGCTGCGCGGAAATCCGGAGGCGTTCGCCTTCCCGCGGCCGCTTTTGAACAAGCCGAATTTCGATTTCAGCTTCTCCGGTCTCAAGACGGCCGTCCTTTATACGCTGCAGCGCAAAAAAAACTGGTCGGAACAGGAGGTGAATGACCTGTGCGCGTCGTTCCAGGTGGCCGTCGTCGAAACGCTGGTCGCCAAGACGCTGCGCGCCGCCCGACTGAAAAAGGCCAGGACGGTTTTCTTGGCCGGTGGCGTGGCGGCCAATGGCCTGCTCAGGGAAACGCTGACGGCAGCCATCGCCCGGGAACTGCCGGGCGTTCAGGCCGTGCTTCCCGCCCTGGAATACTGCACCGACAACGCCGCCATGATCGCCATGGCCGGCTACTTCCGCCTCTCGAAGAGGAAAAACGACGGTTGGAAGGGGATGGAGCCCGATCCGTCCTGGGAACTCGGAGAATGATATGGAGCGCTTTGTTTCCAACGACGCCAAAGACACGGCCAGGCTCGCGTCGGATCTCGCCAAGCGCATGCGCGGCGGGGAAGTCTTGGCGCTCTATGGCGATCTTGGGGCCGGAAAAACCACCTTCGCCCAGGCCTTTGCCAGGGCGCTGGGCGTGAAGGAGCGCGTGCAGAGTCCGACTTTCATTCTGATGCACGAGCATCGCCTGAAGAAAAAAAACGGTCCGACGTATTTCCTCCACGCCGACGCCTATCGCGCCGATGCGCCGCAGTTCCGGGCGATCGGCTTCGGCGACTATCTCGGCCGGCCCGATACGGTCGTGCTGGTCGAATGGGCCGACCGCATCGAAAAATTGCTGCCGAAACGCCGCACGCGGGTGCGCTTCCGCCACGCGGGAGGCGATCGCCGCGCCATTTCGATCGCCGGCTAGCCTTTGACGGGACGGGCTGAAGTTGCTACGTTTTTTATGCGTCCTTTCATATCACGTCCCTGGATGCAAGGAGAGAAGTCATGCCCGCCATCTGGGAGATTTCCAACGCCGGCCCATGCTCGCGGCTGCTGCTTGAGGTCTATGGCGCCACCAAGAAGCGGCGAAAGATCAAGGATAGCCGCGTCATCGGCGTGAACGGTACCGGCACCAAGTGCGCGGCCGTCGCCGGCTTCCGGCTGGCGATCGGCGTCGGGATCAGTTCTGAGGACGCGCAGGGTCCGTACTTCGTCTGGTACGTACCCCGCGAAGAACGGCTGGACGGAGAATCGTTCACGCGCCTGGTCATGACCTACGAGGAAGGGTACGCCGTTCCCATGCCGTGCTTCACCACCGAGGCGCGCCGCTGGGACATGCCGATCGGCGTCGATACCATGCGCGCGTTCCGCGTGCTGAGGGAATACCTCGCCAATGGCCGCGACGAGGATTTACAGCTGTCCATCAGGCGGATCGATCAGGCCGATCTCGCCTGGGCCCCGCCCGGCAGGACGGTCGTCTATCTGGCGGATCACCCCGACTTCGAGGAGATGGTTTTCCGGAAGCCCGAACGCTACTTCAAGTGGCTGTCGGCCATTCCACCGCTCTTCTCCCTGCCGAACATCGGCGCCATCTATCCGAAGTCGGATCCGGACCTCACGCGGCTCTTCGGCCAGGGCGTATTGGCCGGCTGTTTCGCGCCTGCGACCCTGTCCTCGTGCTTCGATTGGAATACCGAGAACAAGGAGCGCCTTTCAGGCGATCGCGAGCTCTGCGACATGGCGGGCGCCTACGCCGATTTCCATCTCCTTTTGCGTCAGATCCAAGATGTCGGTTTGGCGGCTCAGATCCTGCAACAGGCGATGCGCGACGAGCGCAGCGTGGAATTTCATAGCATGGTCGCGCCCGTGCCGTGGCCTGCCGACGGTGCCTTTCCGGCCAGGGCGGTTTGGCTCCAAGCCTGGCAGAACCTATGCGGATCGGATCAGGCGGTTCTTTCGTCGGACAACCAGGAATACGACGCGACAGCCAAATATGGCGCTGGGAAGAAAATCGTGCGGGTCGCCTCCTCGGGCCTGCGGCATTTTCTGGAACGCTGCGGCGTGTCGTCTGCCGAGAGCTTCGTGCCCCAGCTCGATCCGCAATCCTCTTACATCGAAGTCCCACCGAATCGTGATGAGCACGCGCGGCTGACCCGCATTCTGGACGTCATCGTCCGCGAATATCCGGCAGCGATCGGCGTGAGCTATTATCTGTACGAGCCGCAGACCGACGCGGCCCGTCGTCAGGTCGGCTTGACGGATTTCGATGCGAATGGTCGGCCGACGCGCATCGGCCTCCAGCGGGCGGTCGTGCGCGGACCTTTGTCGCCTCTGATCGAGACGATCCTCCATGAACTCACGCATGTCTGCGTGCCGACGCCTGAGCACGAGCTCCCGTTCGTCGATTATCAGGACAAGGATCGCGGCCGCCTGTTCATGACCAAGAACGGTATCGCCGACGAAGGCTCGCTCGATGCGCCCGCCCCCGATCCTACCCCGGAGACGGTTGCGGCGCTGCGGCTGATCCAAGGCAAACTGGCGGAACTCTGATGACCGTAAAAACAGGACCCCGACTCCGCGTCGGGGCCTTTTCTTTCATTCGGCGGCCGACAGCACCTCTTCGGCGCTGGTGATGCCGTCGAGCGCTTTGAGCAGGCCGTCCTGCGCCATGGTGATCATGCCCTGCTTCACGGCGATTTCCTGCATCTGGTATTCGGAGACGGCGCCCGAGAGGATCACTTTTTCGATCTCCGGACTCATGATGAAAATTTCGTAAATGCCGATGCGGCCCCGGTAGCCGGTATCGCCGCACTCCGCGCAGCCTTTGCCCTTCCAGAATTTCAAATGTCCCGTATCGGGTTTGATACCCGCGTCCGGCGGGATCGCCCCGAGAATCGCCTGAATTTTTTTCATCTGATCGGGTTCGGGCGTCGTTTCGGTTTTGCAGGCTTCGTGGATGCGCCGCACCAGGCGCTGGCCGACGACGGCGTTCAGCGCGGGCGCCAGCAGGAAGGGCTTCACGCCCATCGAAAGGAAGCGCGGGATCGCCCCAGAGGCGCTGTTGGTGTGGATGGTCGAGATCATCAGGTGGCCGGTCAGCGCCGCCTGGATGGCGGTCTCAGCCGTTTCCAGGTCCCGGATTTCGCCGACCATGATGATGTCGGGGTCCTGGCGCAGCACGGCGCGCAGGCCTTTGGCGAAAGTATAGTCTTTCGAGAGGTCGATGGGGGACTGGTTGATGCCCTCCAAGCTGTACTCGATCGGATCCTCGAGCGTGATGATCTTGGTGTCGGCGGTGTTGAGCTTCTTCAACATCGCGTAGAGCGTCGTGGTTTTGCCCGATCCAGTCGGACCGGTTGCGATGATCATGCCGTTCGGGCGTTCGACCTGAGCCTTGAGCTGTTCGTAGGCCTTGCCGCGGATGCCGAGCTGATCGAAGCTCAGGCTGATGGTCGAGGGTTTGAGCAGACGCATCACGACCGATTCACCGAAAGCCGTCGGGATGGTCGAGACGCGCACCTCGGTTTTCTGTCCGCCCACGTAGATGGTGAAGCGTCCGTCCTGCGGCACGTCGGTGACGTTGATTTTCAGGCTCGAGAACAGCTTGATGCGCGAGATGATGCGGGGCCAGAGCTCGCGGGCGAGCAGCGAAGCTTCCTGCAGCACGCCGTCGATGCGATAGCGCACGATGACGCCTTTTTCCTCGGCTTCGATGTGGATGTCGGAGGCGTCGCCCTTGAGCGCGCCGGCGATCACGATCGTCACCACGTCGGTCACGTCGGCGCCGCGCAACAGCCGCCCGAGGTCCCGGTAGGATCCCAGCGCCTCCTGATATTTTTTGAGTTCGGTTTCGGTGATCTCGACACCCTTCACGATCCTGTGGATTTTCGGAAGGCTGTCGTAGAGCCGAAGCGCCCGTGCGAAGCTGTCTTCGGAAACGATATACAGTCCGACATGCGCATGCGTCCGCTCGCCGATCTGGTAAGCGGCTTCCTTCACGTCTTGGCGGTCCGGATCGACCGCCGCGAGGCGGACCTCGTCGCCGGTCTGCAGGAAGACCACCGCCCGCAGCGCTTCGGCCTGTTCGCGCGGGAGAAGCGAGAGCGCTTCGGAGGCGATCGGGAACTTGGCCAGGCTGATGTAGGACACGCCCAGCTGCGCCGCCCGTCGGGCCGTTTCGCGTTCCTTGGCCTGCAGGTCGAGGTCGCGCATCTTCGACGCGAACTTGGCCTGGGCATCATCGGACGTGACGCTCGGCAACCTGGATTTCTTAAGAAGGTCTTCGATCGAAGGGTTGGTGCCGGCCATTCTCCTTATTTCAAGAGCCTGTCGAACCAACGCGCCAGCTTTGGCCGGGCGCCGTGCCCGCGCTGGTGGAGTTTCGTGAAGAGATGCACCCAGACGGCATATTGGAACGCGGCCAGGCCGGAGCCGACCGTCGCCAGGAAGAGCACCGCGACGATGGTCGCCGCGAGCCCGACGATGCCGAGCGCCGCGCCGCTGCCCAGCAGCGACGCACCCAGCACGAACGGGATGAGCGCGATGCCCGCGGCGCCGATCACGAGGCCGATGCCCGCTGCGGCCAGCAGGTTCACGCCGAAGAGCATGCCCGCCGTCTCCAGGCTGATCAGCCAGTGTTTGCGGAAGAGCGCGACGGCGCTTTCGACGGCGGCGACGAACGGCAGCCGCTGGAGCGTGACGTAGCAGGCGGCGAACAGGGTGACGAAGCCGATGATGAGCGTGAGCGGCAGGAGCAGGACGAAGCCGGCCAGGTAGGCGAGCGCGCTCCAGACGTTGGCATCGGCGAGGTAGAGCACGGTCAGCGCCAGCAACAGGTAGAAAATCGCGGCGGCCATGAGACGCGAAAGCAGGTTCAGCGCCAGCAAGGGGCCGAACACCTCGTTGCCCGCCGAGAAAGACACGTTGAAGGTCGGCGCGCGTCCCTTGTCGGCGGCCCGGATGGCGGAGATCAGTCCGCCTTGGGCTGAAAGGATCACCCAAGCCGCGATGGCGAGCAGCGCCAGTACCGCCAGGATGACCAACAACAGCAGAAGTTGATTGCCGGTTCCCAGATCGCCGAGCGCGGCGGCCAGCGTTCGTTCGCCCGGCAGCAGGCCGAACGTGAAGTATTTTCCGAAGCCTTCCTGCAGCCCCAGCCGTCCGGTACCCTGAACGACCAACTCATATACCCCGCCGTTGCCGAGAAAGGATACGAAGAATCCGAGCAGCCAGAGCGTCCTGTGCCTGCGCACGGTCCGCCAGGCATCCGCCAGGATCTGGCGATAAAACGCGCCGGTCGATTTGCCCACGGTTCCTCCTGGTGAATCGAACATAGTGCTTTCAGTATAGACGATTTCCGGGCCGGGGGCGATATCCTCTTTCCAGGCTTGACGGCCGCGCCGTAAAAAGGGTATGAAACGGCACGGAGGCAGCCATGAGATTCATGACTTGGAGCTTGCTGGCCGATCTCGCGTCTTTTCTCGGCCAAGCCTGCCTGATCGGCGGCATCAGCTGTTTTATCTTTACGATCCCGTTCCTTGCCGTGTGCCACTCCGCCCACGAGATTAAACTGGCGGCGTTCTCCGCGGTCTTGGCGGCATTCGGCGGCGGCTGTCTGGCAGTCGCGCGCCGCCTGCAGGACAAGGCGGAGCGCATCTCCCTTCTCCGGCGTTAAATCGTGTGCCGCGGCACGCACGCTCTGAACGCGCGACCGGCCCCTTTTCGGGAGCCGGTCGTTTTTATTTCTTCTTCCGTGCGCCGACGATATGGCCGTTTTCATCCACCCAGCACTTTGAAGCGACGCGGATGTCATGGCGCTGTTCGTGTTCCAGCGTGAACGCGACTTCCGTCGGGAGCTTCCTGTCCGACCTCAAGCCGAAATTATGGAGTCCGACCATGGAGATTTTCGATCGCGCGCCTTTCAGCAACTCCGACCGCTGGTTCGCGGTCCAAAGACGCGCGTCGTCCCGCCGTGTCCGATTCGGATCGTCAGCCGTGCCTTTGAGGTGCGGATACCTGATCTCCAAACGGTAACTGCCTTCCGGCAGTTCCTGTTTGGGATCGCGAGCCGCCTCGGCCTCGTAAAAATCCCCGATCGCATTCCGCATCTCGGCCAGGGCTTCATCCACCCGTCGGCTCTGCGCGTTGAGTTCGTCCCATCGGGCTTTCTGCTCCGCCTCATCCGCCGCCGCCGGATCCTGCATAGCCCCATACCACGCGTCCATGGATTGGTGGATGCGGGTCTTTTCTTCGAGCAGCGTCCGTGCACGCGCCAGCGCTTCATCCACGGCGGTCGTATCCGGCCCCTGTTCAACCGCGGCATGAGGCATTTCGTGCATATGCGCAGAGGATACGGCAGAAATGCCGGGTATGACAAGCGCATGTCGGGCCATCTTTGGGATGGCTTGTACGCCTTTCTTGACAGCCGAAAGCGCTGTTTGGTACCTCCATGCTAGGATACTCTTAAAACTTCTGTATGCAGGAAGAACCGAAGCTGAGCGAAGTGCTGGAAGCCGTCAGGGAGGGTTTCGGCATGATGGATGAGAAGTTCGTGAAAGTCGATGAGAAATTCGGGAAGATAGACGAGAGATTCACGAAAATCGACGGGCGTTTTGACGTGATCGATGCGCGCTTTGACGCGGTGGATCAGCGCTTCGATCGGATGGAAAGGCGCATGGATCGCCAGGAAGGCAAGATCACGCTGCTGGTGAACGTCCTTCAAGAAAAGCAGGTCGTCACCGAAGACGACAAGAGGAATATCCATGCCTGAAACGAAACGACCGGCCCCTTGTGGGGAGCCGGTCGCTTTCTTCATGCGGCCATCAGCGCCGCGAATTCTTCTTTTTCGATCGTCTCGTTCCTGAGCAGTACGTCGACGACCTTGTCCATCCTGGCGCGCTGGGCGCGGATGACGTCGAGCGCCTGCTTCTTGCCGTTCTCGATCAGCGCGGCGACTTCGTCGTCGATCTGCTGGGCGACCTTCTCGCTGTAGTCGCGCTGCGAGTGGATCTCCCTGCCGAGGAAGATCATCTCCTCATGCTCGCCGTAGGTCCTCGGGGGAAGGATGTCCGACATGCCGAAGCGCGTGATCATATCCTTGGCCAGCGACGTGGCCTTCTTGAGGTCGCTCGAGGCGCCGGTCGTCAGTTCGCTGAAGATTTCGCGTTCCGCCACGTAACCGCCGAGCGCCACGGCGATGTCGTCCACGAACTCGCTTTTGGTGTGCATGCGCTTGTCCTCGGTCGGCAGCTTGATGGTGTAGCCGGCCGCGAACCCACGCGAGATGATCGAGATCTTATGGACCGGATCGGCGTGTTTGGAGAAATGCGCCACCAAGGCGTGGCCAGCCTCGTGATAGGCCGTGACCTTCTTCTCGCGGTCGTTCATCAGGTAGCTCTTGCGTTCGGGGCCGAGCATGACCTTCTCGACCGAATCGAGCAGCATGGCTTCGGTGACTTCCGTCTTGTCCTGGCGGGCGGCCAGGATAGCCGCCTCGTTCATCAGGTTGGCGAGGTCGGCGCCGGAGAAGCCGGGCGTGCGCTCGGCCAGCTTGCGCAGGTTGACGTCCGAGGCGAGCGGTTTCTTTTTGGCGTGAATCCTGAGAATTTCCTCGCGATCGTTCAGGTCGGGCGGGTCGATGACCACGCGGCGGTCGAAACGGCCGGGGCGGAGCAGGGCTGGATCGAGCACGTCCGGACGGTTGGTGGCCGCCAGCACGATCACGCCGGCGTTCGGCTCGAAGCCGTCCATTTCCGTCAGGATCTGGTTCAGTGTCTGTTCGCGCTCGTCGTGCGAGCCGCCCAGCCCGGCGCCGCGCTGCCGACCGACCGCGTCGATCTCGTCGATGAAAACGATGCAGGGCGCGGTTTTCTTGGCCTTGGCGAACAGGTCGCGGACGCGGCTGGCGCCGACGCCGACGAACATCTCGACGAATTCGGAGCCGGAAATGTGCAGGAAGGGGACGTTGGCCTCGCCCGAGACGGCGCGCGCCAGCAGCGTTTTGCCGGTGCCGGGCGAACCCATCAGCAGCACGCCCTTGGGAATCTTGGCGCCGACCGCCGAGAATTTCTTGGGGTTGCGCAGGAAGTCGACGACTTCGGCCAGTTCTTCCTTGGCCTCCTTCGCCCCGGCCACGTCCTTGAAGGTCACGCGGTGCTTGGCGTCCTTCGGCACTTCGCGCGCGCTCGACTGGCCGAACATCATGGCGCGCATGTTCTGGCCCTGGACCTGGCGCATCATCAGATAAATGAAACCGGCGATGAGCAGGAAGGGGATGACGATCGGCAGGAGCGTGGCCAGCCAGTAGCCGACGCCGCCGGGGCGCTTGACCGTGAGCTGCGCGGCCTGGAGCTGCTCGGCAGTCACGCCGAAGTCGCGGAGCGCCGAGACCAGCGACCCGTCCGATTCCTTGACGGCTTTTTCCTTCGTGCCGTCCTTCAGCTCGATGCTGAGCTCGCTGCCGCTCACGGCGATCGATTTGACCGAGCCCTTCGCCACCTGCGTCGCGAGGGCCGAAAGATCGATGTCCTTGGGGCGGGCGGAGGTCAGTTTGGCCGTCGAAAACAGCACGCCAACGGCGGCCAGCACCAAGAAGAAGAGGACGATGTTTCGGAGGACGTATTTAGGCATTGGATTTGGCCTCGGCGTCGCCGGAACCGCTCTCACCGCCTTCGTCGGCGGACATGGCCTTCAGCGAGAGGCCCAGGCGGTGTTGTTCCGGTTCGATCGAGACGATTTTGAATTTCAGGGTGTCGCCGATCTTGGCGATGTCGGAGACGTTCTTGACCGGCTTCCTCGAGAGTTCAGAGACGTGCGCCAGGCCGTGGATGTCCCTGTCGAGTTCGACGAAGAAGCCGAACGGATTCACCTTGAGGACTTTGCCCTCGACCGTGTCGCCGACCTTGTACTTCTCGCTGACGTTCTTCCAGGGGTCCTGGATGAGTTTCTTCATCGAGAGGAAGAGCTTGGAGCCCTCGATGCCGATGATTTCGGCCTTGACCGTGTCGCCGACTTTCACCAGATCGCGCGGATGGTCGATGCGCTGCCAAGCGATCTCGGAAATGTGGACCAAGCCCTCGAGATTGCCGAACTTCACGAAGACGCCGAAGTCGGCGATGGCGGTGATGACGCCTTCGACGACGTCGCCAATCTTGTACTTGTCGAGAATGCCTTTCTGCGCCTCTTCCCAGACGGCCTTCTCGGAGACGATCAGCTTCTCTTCGCGCTCGTTGACGTCGATCACTTTGACGTTCATCGAGGTGCCGACGAAGCTCTTGAGCTTCTCGAGGATCTTGATCTTGTCGCCGCCGGAGACGCGCGGGTAGTTGTCGGGGGAGAGCTGCGAAACCGGCAGGAAGCCGCTCACGTGGTTGACGCGCGCGAGCAATCCGCCCTTGTTGGCTTCGATGATCTTGGCCGGGATGAGCTCGCCGGATTCCATCAGTTTGCGGAGGTGCTCCCAGGCCTTCTGCTGGCCGGCATAGCGGAACGACAGCTCGACTTCGCCCAGTTCGTTCTCAAGGTCGATGACGGTCGCTTCGACTTCGTGGCCGACTTTCAGCCCGGCGTATTCGCCGGCTTCGGCGTAGAGTTCGCGGCCGCGCACGACGCCGGTCTTATAGCCTTCGATGTCGACGCGGATCTCGTTCTTGGCCATCGAAATGATGACGCCTTTCACGACGTCGGCGACCTTGGGGATTTTCAGCCAATCTTTGTCCGCCAGCAGGGTTTTGAGGTCGGCGGAGGTTTTGGTGGTGCTCATAAAGGGAGTGCGTACGGGTTAAGAATTAAAACCGGGCTTTGCTAAGAGTTAGATTGGGGCCGCCCGGACCCCGTTTTTAAGACGCGCCCAGTATAGGGAACGTGGCCGGGATTGGCAAGGGCCGCGCCGTTCCGGTACACCCGCGACCCGCGGAGATTGACAAGGCCCGTGCCTTTAAGGGTAGAATCACTTCACAGGCCACTCGCGGCCTTGCCAGGAGAACGTCATGATGTTCAAGAGAGTGCTCGTTTGGTCCATCGTCTTCGCCGCGGCCTTTGGCCTGCTCGCCTTCGGTGCAATGAAGGCAACCGCCTCCGTCGAGAGCCTCCCGCTTCTCTCGCTGGTCTTCGGCGGGATGGCCGGTATCGCCATCTCTTTGCTTTCGGGGCATCAGATCTTCTGCGGATACCAGGCATTGTCCGGAACCCATTTCCTGTCGTGCCTGCTCATGCTCGGATTGCTGGCGGTTTCGGCATACCAGTTCAACGCCCTCGATCTGTTCGCCACGGTGTACGTCCGGGTCTCGCCGGCATGGGCGATCGGAGGAGGTTTGGGCGCATTCAGCCTGATTTGCCTGTACGTCGGGAACAAGCGCCACGAGCGTGCCTCGGCGTCGAAAAACGCCGCGGCATTCATGAAGGGCGGGAAGCTCTGAAAGCGGGGCGCGCACGCCCGGCAGATCCCGCCATGGCCGGATGAAGCTCCGGCGAGGATCTCCCGCTGACCGCCCGCGGATCTCAACGTGTCTGTACGGCCTTCCTGATCGGAAGCCGTTTTCTTTCTCCCGGCTTTTAGAGGGGTTCGTCAACGTGCGCATACGGCCTCAAGCCCTTGCCTCGCGGGGATGCGGATGCTACGCTGGGGCCGTAAAACCGCCTTCATCCCGCTCCCATGACGATCCAGTTTTTCGGCGCTTCCTGCTTCAAGATCGCCACCAAAATCGGCAACGACGAAGTCTCGATCATCACCGACCCCTACTCGGAAAAAATCGGAAAGTTGCCGCGCGGATTCTCGTCCGAACTGCTGACGATCAGCCGCAGGACGCACGGGCATCACAACAACGTCGCGGCGGTGGCCGAGGGTGCTTTTCTGATCGACAGTCCCGGCGAATACGAGGTCAAAGGCATTCCCGTCTACGGTATCCCGTCGCTGCACGAGAAGCCGGAGTCGAAGGAGTTCCACAGGAACACGATGTTCCATTTTCTGGTGGATGACATTCGCATTGTCCACCTGGGCGGATTGCGCGAACCGCTGACCGACGAGCAGCTCGCTTCGCTCGGCGAGGTCGACGTGCTGATGGTTCCGGTCGGCGGTGAAGACGTGCTCGGGCCGCAGGCCGCGGCCGATCTCGTTTCGCGCATGGAGCCGCGCATCGTCATTCCGATGCACTACAAGATGAAGGACTTGGCGCTGCCGGCCGGCGCGGTCGAACCGTTCGTGAAGGAAACCGGCGCCAAAACCATCGAAACCGACAAGTGGAAGGTCACCAAGAAAGACCTGCCGCAGGGCGAAACATACGTCGTCCTGCTTTCCAAATCCTGAGGCCATGCGGCACGAGCCATCCAAAGCGCGCCGGATCGGCAGAAGCGCGGCGACCTCCGTCGCGCCCCGGCATTTTTCGCCGCACCGGGACGTGCTGCTCGGCGTCGCCGTCGGCCTCTCGATGCTGGCGATCACCGGCGGATACGCCGCCACGCTCCGTTACCAGCCGCCCTTCCGTCGGCCTGTCGCCGACTTCCCGCGCTGGACGGCGCTCGACGGGCTGAATGCCCGCGTCCAGCCGGTCAGGGCGCAGCTCGATCGGCTGAAAGCGGCCGTCGCGCGCCTTGCCGGCGCGCAGCAGACCCGGGCAGAAACGGCCGCCGTTCTGAAACGCAAAATCGCCGAGCATAACGCTTCCGCTACCGAAACGCCCCCAACGCCCTGAATCCCTATGAAGAACTCTTCCGAACAGGATGCCATCGACACGCTCGGCGCCGGCCACATCGAGCCGCGTTCGATCACGGACGAAGTCCAGGAATCTTACCTCGACTACGCGATGTCGGTGATCGTCAGCCGCGCGCTGCCTGACGTGCGCGACGGCCTGAAGCCGGTCCATCGCCGCATCCTGTATGCCATGTGGAACATCGGGCTCAAGCCCGGTGCCCGTTTCCGCAAGTCGGCCAACGTGGTCGGTGAAGTCATGGCCAAGTATCATCCGCACG
>CAZHHN010000009.1:0-38203 GCA_964532415.1 uncultured Gammaproteobacteria bacterium | reverse complement strand
ACCGCCTGGAAGACCTGGCGCCGGAAGAACGCCATTTGGCCGAAATCCACGTCGCCAAGCACCGCAACGGTCCGACCGGGGTCTGCAAGCTCTTCTTCGACGAGAACCGCACCAGCTTCAAGAATCTCGAGCATGAGGCGGCGGTCGCGGCCATGCCGGTGGAAGTCGCATAAAAAACCTTATGACCATGTTCAGCAAGCTCAAGCAATTCAAAGACCTGCGCGATCAGGCCAAGAAGATCCAGGATGTCCTGAAAGACGTGACGGTGGAAGGTTCGGCCGCCTGGGGGAAAGTAAAAATCGCCATGAACGGCAACCAGGAAGTCACGTCCGTTTCGATCGATCAGGAGCTGTTGGCCGACCGGAGCAGGCTCGAGGCCGCCGTCAAAGAGGCGTATAACGATACCGTCAAGAAGGCCCAGCGCTCGATGGCCGAGGCCATGAAAAAAACCGGCGGGTTGAACTTGCCGGGCCTGAGCTGACCTGTGCCCCGGTTTCCGGCTTCGATCGAAAATCTGATCCAGGAGTTCAAGAAGCTCCCCGGCATCGGCGAAAAGACCGCCGAGCGCTTCGTTTTCCATCTCCTCGGGCGCGGGCACGAAGCCGCCGTCCGGCTGGCCGACGCGCTCTACGCCCTCGACCGTTCCATCAGGGCCTGCGCGGAATGCCGGAGCGTTTCGGAAACCGATCCCTGCCGCATCTGCCGCGACCCGTCCCGGCGCCCGGACGAGGTCTGCCTCGTCGCCGATCAACAGGGACTTTCGGCCATCGAGCGCACCGGCGCCTACCGCGGGCGCTATTTCGTGCTCGGCGGGCTGCTCTCCCCGATCGAAGGCGTGACGCCGGAGACGCTCGGCATCGAGGCGCTCGACCGGCGTCTCTCCGGCGGCGCGGTGCGCGAACTGCTCGTGGCCGTCAACCCGACCATCGAAGGCGAAGCGACCATGAACTATCTTTCGCGCCGCTACGCCACGGCCGTGCCGCGCATCACCCGCTTGGCGCGCGGATTGCCGCGCGGCGCCGACCTGGAATACGCCGACGAAGTCACGCTCTCCGACGCGCTGACCGGCCGCCGCGAAATGAAAGCGACATAAAGGCCGCTCTCACCTGAGAGCGGCCGTTGTGAACTGGCCATCAAGGATGCCGATGCATCTCTCGTAAGTCCGCCGGGAAACGTGAGGCGCGAGAGCCTCGAACCAGGCGCGGACGGATTTGTAGAACGGGCCGCCGGAGCCGACGCGCAGGACGGAGTCAAACTCCAGCAACGCCTCTTTCCAGTGACCGAGCCCATAGAGCGCCATGGCACGGTGCCAATGACACACCTGCCGGGCGCATTCAGATGTGCGCGGATCGTTCAGCAGCCTGTCGGCGAGCGCGAGGACACGTGCTTCCATCCCGCCTTCCCGTGTCTGCGCTCTCTGATCGAACCTGATGATGTCCGCGATGTACGGATAGGCCGGATCGCGATCATTCAGCACCGTCTGACCTTCCGCATTTTTCGGACAAGCGGACGCGGACGGCTGCCGCCAATCGGGCTGGCAGACGCCGGCGATCTCGGGATCGTCCGGCAATGGATCCTCCAACGCGGGTTGCGGTGACGGCTCCGTAGCGGGCAGCGGAGTGTGGGCGCAGGCAAAGCACAAAAGGACGGAAAGAATCGGGCGCATGGGAACCTCCTGAGGCGTGCCCGCACGCTAGCATGCGGTCCGGAAAAGGAAAAGCTCCGGAGAGATGCACCGGAGCTTTTCTGGTTCAGGCGGAAATTTTTTCGATCTGGAGGGCGGTGAAGGGCTGGCGGTGGCCGTTGACCCGCTTGTAGCGGCTCTTCGGCTTGTATTTCACGACCAGCACCTTGGCGGCGCGTCCGTGTTCCAGCACCTTGGCGGAAACCTTGGCGCCGGAGAGCGCCGGCGTACCGATCTTCAGGGCCTTGCCCTCTTCATCGGACACCAGCAGCACCTCAAGATCGACGCTCGCGCCCGGCTGGGCCTCGAGCTTTTCGACTTTGAGTGTCTGGCCTTCCTTCACGAGATATTGTTTTCCTCCGGTTTTGACGACGGCGTACATAGACTGAGGTTACGAATGTAGGAGTACTCTAGCAGGCGGCGCTTCCGACGTCAACGACCCGCCTTCAGCGCGCCGTGAGGAGGACCCCGTCGCCTTGTGCCACGCCAACCGTCCCGGCGGCACCGGCCCGGATTTCCAGCACCGCGTCGGCCGGTTCGACCGGGCTGTAGGTTTTGAGTGGAAAGCCGGAGTCGACCGGCACGTTCGGCGTGATATCGACGACCCGGCCGTCACGGATCCAGACGATGTCGATCGGAAAACGCATGCCTTTCATCCAGAACACCCAGTAACGCGCATCGGAAAACGGAAAATACATGCCGTGATCGGGTGCCAGGACGTCGCGGTCACCCAGCCCCTTTTCGCGTTTGGCGTTCGAATCAGCCACTTCGACGACGAAGGTTTTCCCGCGCAGTTTCAGCTCCGCCAGTACGGGATGGCGCAGCATCCAGGCCTGACGGATGCGGAGACCGATCGCAAACAGCACGACCGCCGCCAACACGGCCCAGACGGCGGGCGAAACGCGTTTCGATTCATTGGCATCCCTGGGACGTTGCATGAGGAGGAGAGTGAAGGAGCCGGGCTGAAGCGACGTAGAGCACGGCGAGCGCTCCGAGCGTGATCGCCTTCTGCCAGCCTTGGATGAAGATGCCGGCGGCGCCGAAAGCGGCGGCGAACAGCCAGAAGAGCAACACCGTCTTGCCGGGCGAAAGCCCCTGGCGGACCAGCAGGAAATGGAGATGATCAAGCCCGCCTTCCGTGACCCGGCGCTTTTGCCAGAGGCGCCGGCCGATCGTCCAGGCCGCATCCATGATCGGCACGGCCAAAATCATGAGTGTGACGCCGATCTTGCCGCCCGCCAGGATCGCCATGACGCCGAGCAGGTAGCCGACCAATGTCGATCCGCCTTCTCCCAAAAAGATGCTGGCCGGACGGGCATTGTAGAAGAGGAAGCCGCCCTGTGCACCGGCGGCCGCCATGGCGAGCCGGGCCAGCTCCGGTTCGGCCGCCCGGGGCGACAGGCTATAAATCGCCAGCACGAAGCTCCCGATCGCGCCGAGCCCCGCCACCAGACCGTCGAGCCCGTCGAGCAGTTTGGTCGTATACATCATGCCCATCATCCAGGCGAACGTGAAGAGATCGGCCGGCAACGTCAGGCGATAAGGCATGCCGTGCCATTTGAGGACGGTCCAGTGCCAGCCGTCGAGATGCAGCACGCCGCCGAACGGGCTGGTGATGACCGATGTCCCGATGCCGGAGGCGATCACGATCAGCGCCGCCAGCGTCGGAAAGAGAATCTGAAACCGCGGTGGCAGACGATGGCGGTCATCGAGGAAGCCGCCGATCACGAGCACGGCCCCGCCCAGAAAAATACCGAACAGGTGTTTGGACGGCAGAAAGCCACCGAGCAAACCCGGCAGAATCAGGATTGTCGCGACCGCGAAGGCGGCATACAGGGCGATGCCGCCCAGAAGCGCGACCGGTCGGGCATGCGTTTTGCGCAGTCCGTCCGGACGATCGACGACGCCCAACTTCACGGCAAAAAAACGGACGACAGGCGTGAGCGCCAGCGCGGCCACCAACCCGTATAAAAAGGCATTCAGCACCATGCAGGCCATTCCCCTGCAGCCTAGCAAAAAGCCCGTCCCGAGGCGAATGCGCGTCCGCGCTCTTGCCAAGGCGGGGCAAAACCCGTAGAACGGGACTGGGTCCTTACCAAAGGGGGTGACGATGCGCGTTGCGCGGCGTCCGTGGTACGCGTTGGTTGAATTCGCCTTCATGGCGCGGCTGTGGAATTGGCTGCTGCGCCCTCTCAGGCCGCTGAAACGGCTTCCGCCGAATCTGGTCACGGTCTGCGGCGCGCTGCTCGTGCCGCCCATGACGATTGCATTTTTGCGGCAGACCTATCTCTGCGGAGCGGCGTGTTTTGCCGCCGGTCTCCTGACCGACGGCCTCGACGGAGCGCTGGCCCGTCATCAAGCCGGAGAGCAGAGCGCCGGACATCCCGGGCACCCTGCCGACCGCAGCCAGTGGCTGCGGCTCGGACCGACGGCGCTCGGCCAGACGCTCGATCCGGCCGTCGACAAGCTCCGGTACTTTTCCGCCCTGCTGCCGCTCGGTTGGCACGCGATCGGGCCGTGGGTTATGGCGGTTGCCGGTGCCTTGGCGGTCGGACTGACCTTCTTTCGCATGATCGTCCGGGCGCGCTGGGGCCTGGAATCCGGTGCCAACGCCTTCGGAAAGTTCAAAGTGATCGCGGAGGCCGCGGTGATCGCCAGCCTCATCGGTGGAAACATCGGCTTGCTGACCGGTCCGATCCCGCTCATCCTGTTCGCGACGGCAACGGGGTTGGCCGCCATTTCGCTCAGCCTGCAGGGACTGAGCGCCTACCGCCTGCTACGTGATATCGCGGCCGAGCTCAAACTGGCCGGTTTCATGAGAAACGGCCCGTCGATCAAAAATCATCTCCGGCAGCGGAAGCCATGAGCTTCCGTTTTTTATTCCGTGAGCGCGAAGCTAGCGCTGAGCGACGGCCGACGAACCGGGCTGGACGTACTGCACGTCCGGGGCAGGTACCATGCCCATGCTCCGGACTTTTTCTTCGACGGATTGCACCGACTGCTCCTGCGCGACTCTGAGTTCCAACTTTTCTCCCTGATCCTTCAAATCGGAAATCGCGCTCTCCAGCGAACGAATCTGATAGCCTTTGGAGGAAGTGGCATTGACCTGCGCCAAATATCCTATGAAAAACACCGCCGTACATAGAATGAGGCTGGAAACGCCGAATGCCCTCGGCAGGCGAAAACCGGCTTTGCGCGCGGCCGGCGTTCGACGGGAATGGAACTTTCTAGGCATGGGAAATCTTCTGAGCGACGCGAAGCTTGGCGGACCGGGCACGCGGGTTGGCCTCGACTTCCACGCGGGAAGGGGTCAGCGGCTTGCGCGTGAGCGTCGTGAGCTCCGGTGAATCTTCAAAAAAACGTTTGACGATGCGGTCTTCGAGCGAGTGGAAGCTGATGACGGCCAAGCGCCCGTCGGGCTTGAGCAACCGGACAGCCTCCGGCAGGACGGCCTCGACGTTGCCAAGCTCGTCATTGACCGCGATGCGGAGCGCCTGAAAGGTTTGGGTCGCGGGATGGATTTTGGGCTTGCCGCGACGCGAGCGTTCGGGGACCGCTTCGGCCACGACGGCGGCCAGCTGGGCGGTGGAAGCGAGCGCATGCCGGTCGCGGGCGCGGAGCATCGCTTCGGCGATCCGGCCGGCGGCGCGTTCCTCGCCGTAGTCGCGCAGGATGCGGACGAGATCGCCTTTCGGCCAGCCGTTCACGATGTCGGCGGCGGCCACGTCGCCGGAAGCGTCGTAGCGCATGTCGAGCGGGCCGTCGTTCCGAAAGGAAAAGCCGCGTTCGGGATCGTCGATCTGAAAGGACGAATAGCCGAGATCGAGCAGGATGGCCGAGAAGGACGGGATCCCGCACGCCCGCGCAAACCGATCGAGGTTCCGGTAGTTCCCGTGGACAAGCATGGCACGCGAACCGAACCGCCCGAGCTTTTTGCGCGTCTCCTCCAACGTACGGGCATCCCATTCGATCCCCAGGAGGCGGCCGGACGGACCGATCGCCTCCAGGAGCGCCGAGGCGTGGCCGCCTCCGCCGAGCGTCGCGTCGACGACGTCGTCTCCGGAATGAAGGTCGAGCTGGGAAAGAACTTCGTTCAACAGGACCGGAACGTGCATGCGGAGCATACCTACACGCCGAGGGCGCCGAGCTGTTCGGCAATGTCGCCGGAGTCCTGTTCGGTTTTGCGCTTGTAGGCGTCCCAAGCCTTTTCGTCCCAGAGCTCGAGATGATTGACCAAGCCGGCGATCACGATATTTTTCCTGAGTCCCGCGTAGTCACGCAGGTATTCCGGCAGGACGATTCTCCCCTGCTTGTCGATCGCCACGTCCATGGCGCCGGCCAGCATCAGGCGGGCAAAGGCGCGCGAGTTGGCCTGGCTCATCGGCATGGCCGAAAGCTTTTCGGCCAGCTTCTGCCATTCGGCGACGGTGTAGACGTACAGGCAGCCGTCCAGGCCGCGCGTGACGATCGCGCCGGCTTCAAGATCCCCCCGAAACTTGACCGGGATGGCGAGGCGGCCCTTCTCGTCCAACGCATGCCGATATTCCCCAATAAACACAGGGCCTTTTTATGCTATCCCCACTTTTTACCACTACTGAACCATTATAAACCATTTTATACCACCGATCAACCCCTCTCCCCACGCCGTTTTGGGGATAAGCAATCGTAGATGAATCTCCCCGGGTTTACGCCCGGGGTATTGCTTTCAGCTAAAAAACTGGCTGCATGCAGCCAGTCATCCCTCAAGAGGATTCGGGACGGCTCGATCCAATCAATGGACGAGCAGTTGGAAGTCGGACGGAAGGCCTGAAACATATCGGCCCGTCGTCCAGTCGGCAGAACCATCGTCCGCGTCATTGTGCGGCACAGCTGAACCGTCGGACCATACAAATCGCGGCGCGTACTGGCTGCCCAATGTGCGGTCCAACAATCTCGTGCCAGCCACTTCGAGCGGACCGGTCATCGTAAAGAACCGAGGTTCGTAAGGAAAATCCTCCTCGAGCAGTCGGCTGCTGACGGATTCGCCGACATTCTCGACACCCGAGATGGTCGCCCAGAGTTCGTATGTTTTGGATGTGCCGGCCGGCACACGGCTCTCTTGGAAGAGCGTGAGCCTGACGCGACAGGTGCCGGTGCTGACACCCGCGACTGAGCAGGCTCCTTGCGCATCCGCTTGTATCAGCGGTATGTCGGAAGCGGTGCCGATCTCACGAACCACGAAATCGGAAATGGCGATCGCCGGCGAACCGATGTTGTTCAGCTGGCTCTCCACCGTGAAGGTTTTGAGCCGGAGGTCGCCGGCCGAATCAGCCGCCACCACGAAACGCGCGATCACCTGGGGACGATCTTGAATGATCGATGGGGTCGACAGCGGGACGAGGCTCACCGTCGGCTTGGTCTTGCGGAGGACCTTCTGCCGTCCTATCACGTCATCCTGACCGTCCGACACCGTTACCTTTCCGGATGTGAGTCCTACGTATTCGAATGTTCCCGGCGCCGAGCTTGACAGATCGAGCACGATTGTGAAATCGGCTCCGGATACGGCACCGCCAGCCGAGATCGTGTTCAGGTCGGCCCTGACCGTGAGCGTCTTGGTACTGCCGCTCGGCACCGTGAAGTCGACGTCGGAGAAGTCCGCATTGCCGCTCGAGTCGACCGGGACCGGACCGGCCACCAAGGTCGAGCCGTCGAAGAGCGACATGGCGACGAGGTTGGTGTAGTTGGCCGGGGTCGCGAGCGAGATGCGCATCTTGGTCTGCTTGAGATCCTCATCCGCCGCCGTAAGGTAGATCTTACCAAGGACGACACCGACACCGCCGGCGATCACGATGCCGGCAGCAGACGCGGTGTCGTCCGGAGCGAGAGCGTAGGTCATGGTGCCGCCCACGACGACCGAAGCGTCGTCAGAAAATGCGGTGCCATGCGCGTTCTCCGCTCCCACCCGGTAGGTGTAGGGACCTACGGCATCGACGGTCTGCGCGTATAACGCGCTATCCTTCGGGATCGTGGCGATTGTGGCGAAGGGCGCCGCGGCGCTCTTGCGCTGGATCACGAAGCCGGTCTCGACGCCCGAATTGTCCGACCAGTTTAGGCGCACGCGCCGCAAGCCGTTGGAAACGGCTGTGAGACCCGTCGGGGGATTCGGAACATGCTCCTTCCCGTCTTCGACGGGAGGTTCCGACGCGCAGCTGGCCATGATACAGAATATCAGACACCGGGTTTTTCCTTGCATTCCTGACGATCCTTTCTTTCTTCTTTCCAAGCCGGGTTTTCAGACCTGCACATCCTATGGAAAAGGCCGATAAAATTCAAGTACCTGTGCGTCCAGGCTTCCCCACGCGGTTTTGGGAATAAAAAAGCCCGTCTCGAGAGACGATCTACGAGGCGGGCGCGGAGATGATGCCGATGAGTTGTTGGACGGCTCGTTCGAAACCTCCAGGACCGAAGTCGTTCATGATTTCATAATTGTAGGCGATCGAACCTTCTCGGGCGCGATCCGCGGCGATCCGTTCGGCCGAAGGCCCGCCGCTTTTACCGATGGCAACGACGTGGACCGCGACGACCGCATACCCGGCGCGCCGGTGATTGAGAACTCCTTGTTCAATCAGAGCGCAAATGGCGTGCCGATTGGCAAGGATTTCCCGGATCGTCGCGTGATCGTTCGCGTAGAGAAAGCCGGCATACGCGAAGATCGCAACGACGTCCCTTCTCCGTATCTCCGCTTCATCTACGAACAGGTAGAAGGCGTCATCTTCCGGCCCGCGCCAGGGGCGCGTCGTCAGCGACGGCAGGATGGTAACGGCACCGTTCAATCGCCTGACGCATTCGAGCATCAACGCAGTTTTTCCGGCACCGCTCGAGCCGATCAAGGCGAAAACCTTGTGCATGCAAAGACCTCCGATGGAGTTTGCGTACCACGGACAGGAAGGAATGTCAATCCCGAATGCGTTTTTACAAGCCGCTCAAAAACCGCTTTCCCCGCCGCTTGCGATGATAGCTGACCGCGAAGCGGTGCGCCTCGTCGCGGGCGTGCTGAAGGATTTTTTTGTAGCGCAAAACGACATGTTCAAGTTCCGGCGTCTTTTGTCCGTAGACGACGACATCCTGTTTGCGGTCGAAACCCTTGGCCAGACCGATGACGGGAATTTTCAGGTTCAGCGAACGCAGCACGTCCATGGCGGCATTGACCTGTCCCCGGCCGCCGTCGATCACCAGAAGGTCCGGCAGTTTCCAGGCTTCGTTTTCGTCATGGGGCGAAGCGTGGGCGAAACGGCGCGAAAGGACTTCTTTCATCATGGCGATGTCGTTGGCGGCTTTGACAGTTTTGATCGCGAACTTCTTGTAGAGCGGTTTGCGCGGCAAGCCTTCGACAAACACGACGCCGGAAGCGACCGGCTGCTGCCCCTGGATGTTGGAAATGTCATAGGCCTCGACGCGACCGAAGACGTTGATGCCCGACTCGCGCACCTCGCGCGGATCGTCCTCGCGTTTGATGACGGAAACGTCCTGAATATGCGTCAGTGCGAACATCAGGTTGCGCAGACGCGCCGCTTCTTCGAAATTTTCGGCTTTAGCGGCGGCTTTCATCTGCCGTTCCGTTTCTCTCAGGATCTGCGTCTTTTTGCCTTCAAAGAATAACCGCAGCCGCCGGATGATCTTGGCATAGTCGCGCGCTGAGATCGCGCCGACGCAGACGCCGGGACAGAGCTTGATGTGATAATAGAAGCACGGGCGTTTCTGGCCGGGTACGCAGTCCGACCAATGGAACATTTTGCGCGTGAGTTCGAGCGCCGCGCGAATCGACGAAGACGACGTATACGGCCCGAAGACTTCCTTGAATTTCCCTTTCGGCGTGGCTTCCAGCTCGTAGCCGCGGATCAGCACCGGGCGCGGATACGGTTCGTTGGTGATCGCCAAATGCAAAAAACTCGAGTCATCCTTTCCCAAAACGTTGAAAGGTGGCTTGAGCCTGCGGATTTCGTTGGCTTCCAAAATCAGCGCTTCAATGGCGCTCGGCACCGTCTGCCAGCCGATCTCGGCGATCGACGGAACCATTTTTTCGATGTGCTCGCCGTGCGGCCGTTGCCAATATTGCGGGATGCGCCGCGCCAGCGAGACGGCTTTGCCGACGTACAAAATCTTCCCGGCGGCGTCCTTCATGTAATAGACGCCCGGGCTTTCGGGAATCTCGGAACTTTTCAATTTCAGACTTTTTGGTAACATCAGTCTTGATGACTAAACGGGCATTTCTGCAATTTCCGACTTTTTGATAGTCTTTTTTAGCCCAAACAGGTCTGTGATCCCGCGTCCGCAGCAAGCCACCAGCTCCTTACTATGTCCTTCGCCGAAGATTCATCTCTTCAGCGTGAGCAGGATCGCCGTCGTCACCCGCGTTTTCATTTTAGATACTTTTTGAGATACTTCCCCGTCAGCGACTTGGCATTGCGGACGATCTCCTCCGGCGTGCCCTGCGCGACGATCTCGCCGCCGCGGTCGCCGCCTTCGGGACCGAGATCGATGACGTGATCGGCCGTCTTGATGACGTCGAGGTTGTGCTCGATGACCAGCACGGTGTTGCCGTAGTTGACCAGACGATGCAGCACTTCCAGCAGCTTGTCAATGTCGGCGAAGTGCAGTCCGGTCGTCGGCTCGTCCAGCAGATAGATCGTCCGACCGGTCTGGCGCTTGGAAAGCTCCGATGCCAGCTTGACGCGCTGCGCCTCGCCGCCCGAAAGCGAGGTGGCGCTCTGTCCGAGTTCCAGATAATCCAATCCGACTTCTTTCAGCAGTTTGATTTTGTCGTGGATCCAGGGGATGTCATGAAAGAAGGCCGAGGCTTCTTCGACCGTCATTTTGAGGATATCGTGAATCGACTTCTCCTTGTATTTGACTTCGAGCGTCTCGCGGTCGAAACGCTTGCCTTTGCAGACGTCGCACTGGACATAGACGGTCGGCAGGAAGTGCATCTCGATGGCGATCGTGCCGTTGCCTTCGCAGTTCTCGCAGCGGCCGCCCGGCCGGTTGAAGGAGAAGCGCCCGACCTGATAGCCGCGCATGCGCGCTTCCGGCGTGGTGGCGAAGAGCTCGCGGATGTGCGTCCAGGAACCGGTGTAGGTGGCCGGGTTCGAGCGGGGCGTGCGGCCGATCGGCGTCTGGTCGATGACGATGACCTTGTCGAGATGCTCCAGGCCGAGAATCTGCCTGTGCGCGCCGGGCTTGTAATTGGTGCCGTTCAGCTTGTTGGAAAGCGAACGCCACAGGACCTCTTCCATCAGCGTCGACTTGCCTGAGCCGGAAACGCCCGTCAGGCAGACGAACTTGCCGAGCGGAATCTCGACGTCGACGTTCTTCAGGTTGTTTTCGCTGGCGCCCTTGATCTTGATCGCTCCCCTTTCCTTGGTGCGGCGCGTGCGCGGCACGGCGATCTTCAAATCGCCGTTCAGGTATTTGACGGTCAGCGAATCCTTGTTGGCGGCGCTTTTCACCAGCACGTCCGGCATCGGACCCTGCGCCACCACCCGGCCGCCGTGCTTGCCGGCGCGCGGGCCGAAATCGACGAGATAATCGGCGGTAAAAATGGTGTCTTCATCGTGTTCGACGACCAAAATCGTGTTGCCGATGTCGCGCAGGTGCGTGAGCGTGTCGAGCAGCTTGGCATTGTCGCGCTGGTGCAGGCCGATGGTCGGCTCGTCCAGCACATAGAGCGCACCCACCAGCTTCGAACCGATCTGCGACGCCAGACGGATGCGCTGCGCCTCGCCGCCCGAAAGCGTGCCGGCCTTGCGCGAAAGCGTCAGGTAATTCAGCCCGACGTCCAGCATGAACTGCAGGCGCGAGGTGATTTCCTTCAGCACCGAGACCGAAATCTCCTTTTCCGTTTCGGAAAGTTTCAGGCTTTTGAAGAACTCAGCCGCCTCGTCGATCGAGAATTCGGCCACGTCCAGGATGCTCTTTCCGCCTGAGACGGACCCGCCTCCGGCGGGCTTGCCGCCCAGCCAGACGTGCAGCGCTTCCGGCCGCAGGCGCGCGCCATTGCAGATGGCGCAGGGTTTTTCGCTCCAGACCGATTCGGTGCCGAGGCCGTGGCATTCCGGACAGGCGCCGTACGGACTGTTAAAGGAGAAGAGGCGCGGCTCAACTTCCGGGAACGAGAAGCCGTCGTCCGGACAGGCATATTCCGACGACATGACGTGCTCGGAGCCATCCGAGTACACGAAGGCCACCACGCCATTCGCCCGATCGAGTGCCGTCTCGACCGCCTCGGCCAGCTGGCTGCGGAACCCCTTGTTGTTCTCAAGCGGCCAGCCGAGCGGCACGCGGTCGATCAGCAGTTCGATGGTATGGACGCCGTATTTCGAAAGCGTGATGCGTTCGCGCAGGTTCTTCCATTTACCGTCGATGCGCACTTCCGAAAAGCCGGCCGTGTACAGGTCGTTCAGCATCTGGAGATATTCCCCTTTGCGCCCGCGCACGATCGGAGAGAGCACCGTCAGATGGTCGTAGTGCGTTTTCTTTTTCTTGAGCAGCGATTCCTTTCCGGCGACCGCCTTGTTTTCGGCCACTTGACGGGAGTGGATCTCCTTGGTCCGCACGATGGCCGTGTCGACGATCTCCTCGGGCGTCAGCTTGCGAATTTCCTTCCTGCACGTCACGCAATGCGGCCGGCCGACGCGGGCATAGAGCACGCGCAGGTAGTCGTAGATTTCGGTGATGGTGGCGACCGTCGAGCGCGGGTTCGAAGAATGCGCCTTCTGGTCGATGGCGATGGCCGGGCTGAGGCCTTCGATTTCATCGACGTCCGGTTTTTGCATCTGGCCGAGGAACTGCCGGGCATAGGCCGAAAGCGATTCGACATAGCGGCGCTGGCCTTCGGCGAAGACCGTATCGAACGCCAAAGAAGACTTGCCGGAGCCGGAAACGCCCGTCAGGACGATCATCTTGTTGCGCGGCAGCTTCAAATCGACGTTCTTGAGATTGTGCGCGCGCGCGCCCTTGATGACGATGTGTTCTTGCATGGGAATGGAGAAATCTGACGAGAATACTCTGGAAAAACCTGACGCCTTATCCCTTTCTCTTCGCCCGTTTTGGCTCCGGCAGGCCGGGCGCTTTTTGTTTCTTCTTCAGCTCGCGGATCTCGTCGCGCAGCAGTGCCGCCAGTTCGAACTCCAGGGATTTGGCCGCCTCGCGCATCTGCGCTTCCTTTTCGCGCAGCACCTCCTCAACCGGACGCCTGCCCGCTTTGGCCTCGAGGTCGAGATTTTTCCTGGCGACTTTTTCGCGGTTCTTCTCGATCTCGGTGAACATCGAGGTCAGCGCTTTTTTGACGGTCTTGGGCGTGATACCGTGTTCCGTATTATAGGCGAGCTGCCTCTCGCGGCGACGGTTGGTTTCCCTGATGGCCCGACTGAGCGAACCGGTGCCCTGATCGGCATACAGCACGACCTGGCCGCCGACGTTGCGGGCGGCGCGGCCGATCGTCTGGATCAGCGACGTCTCGGACCGCAGAAAGCCTTCCTTGTCGGCGTCCAGGATCGCGACCAGCGAGACCTCCGGCAGGTCGAGACCTTCGCGCAGCAGGTTGACGCCGATCAGCACGTCGAAAACACCCTTCCGGAACTCATGCAAAATCTGGATGCGGTCGAGCGTTTCGACGTCGGAGTGGATGTATTTCACCCTGACCTTGAGCGATTCGAGATAGCCGGTCAGGTCCTCGGCCATCTTCTTGGTGAGCGTCGTCGCCATGACCCGTTCGTCCTTTTTGATGCGATCCCCGATGCGCGCGATCAGGTCTTCGACCTGGCCCTTGTAGCCCGTCTGCGGGTTTTCCGTGACCGGCTGCACGATGACTTCCGGATCGACCAGGCCGGTCGGGCGGATGATCTGCTCGACGATCCGATCGCTGCGTTCGTGCTCGTACTTGCCCGGCGTGGCCGAGACGAAAATCGTCTGCGGCATGCGCGCCTCGAATTCGGCCCAAGTCAGCGGCCGGTTGTCGGCGGCGCTCGGCAGGCGGAAGCCGTAGTCGATCAGCGTCTTCTTGCGGGCAGCATCGCCGTTCGACATGCCGCCGATCTGGGGGATGGTGACGTGCGACTCGTCGATCACCAGCAGGAAATCCTTCGGGAAATAGGAAAGCAGCGTGTCGGGCGGAGAACCGGCCGGCCGCCCGGAAAGAGGCCGCGAATAGTTCTCGATGCCGTGGCAGTAACCGACCTCGCGCATCATGGCGAGATCGAAACGCGTGCGGCGTTCCAGCCGCTCGGCTTCGAGCGGCTTGCCTTCCTTCCTGAAGGCCTCCAGTCGCGCCTTGAGCTCGGTCTCGATCTCCGCCAGGGCGCGGGCGCGGCTCTCCGGGTTGGTGATGAAATGCTTGGCCGGGAAAATCCAGACGTCCGGCACGCGCTCGGCGTGCTTCCGCGTAACCGGATCGATGCGGAAGATGTCTTTGATTTCGCCCAAGCCAGTCTCGATGCGGTAGATCATCTCCTCGTTGGCCGGCATGACTTCAACCGTCTCGCCGCGCACGCGAAACGTGCCGCGCTTCAGATCCGACGTCGTACGGGTGAACTGCATCTCGATGAAGCGCTTCAGCACCTGCTCGCGCGTGATGCGCTCCCCCGCCCTGAAATGCAGAACGGTCTTTTCGTATTCCTCGGGCGCGCCCAGGCCATAGATGCACGAGACCGAGGCGACGATGATGACGTCCTTGCGGGTGAGCAAGGCTTGCGTCGAAGCGTGGCGCAGCCGATCGATCTCCTCGTTGATCATCGCTTCCTTTTCAATGTAGGTGTCGCTCGACGGCACGTAGGCTTCCGGCTGATAGTAGTCGTAATAGGAAACGAAATATTCCACGGCATTCTCCGGGAAGAATTCGCGGAACTCGTTGCAAAGCTGGGCCGCCAGCGTTTTGTTGTGCGCCAAAACCAGCGTCGGCTTCTGAAGCTGCTGGACGACATTGGCGACGGTGAAGGTTTTTCCGGACCCGGTCACGCCAAGGAGCGTCTGCCGATTTTTCCCCGACCGTAAGCCGGCCATGAGCTGTGCGATGGCCTGCGGCTGGTCTCCGGCCGGAACATACGGAGCTTTGAGCTGGAATGGCATGGGCGTCATTGGGAGAACATGCAAAGTACCTTTTCTCGACGGCATTGTCAATGATACCAAGGTAAAGAATCGGGTGGCGAACATGTCAACAGGCCGATAAAAACACAAACCCACCCTGAGAACCGGGTGGGCGGAAAACTTCGGCCCATGCAGAACGGGATTTTCCCGGTCAGCGCGGAACGGAAGGAGCCATCGGGGCTGGACGGTCCTGGATGCCGGGAGCGGCGTCGCGCGGGCGCCCATGCGTCCGCTCCGCGAGACCGCATCGACCGGCCCCGGCGATGAAGCTCGCCGACACGATCAGGCACACGAGTTCGAAGAGCCAGCGCCCCGATCGCTCAGGTTTGATATGGGTCACGTTGGCCTCCTACATGATCGGAAATCGAAACCCTCTCGATCGGCGACACGCTGACAACGCCCAGAAAGCCTAGCGAGACCATAAACACAAAACTCGGAAGCCCATTGGCACAGATCGGGAAAAAAGTGAAAGAGCATGCCACTGCGAGCACGACGTATTCCACCTGATTCCGGACCTTTCCATGGAGCACTTCCATCCAAGGCCGTTGATACTCCCTCATACGTGGCCTCCTTTGGCCGTCGTTTGGATTGGTTATGTGCGGAGGGCCCATTTCTGATCCCGAGCGCTGAGAAAGTCGGTGGCTCGGGACCTCGGATGGGCGCACGACGGAGGACCCGTCATGCGGAAGAGATGCAGATCAGTCGCCGCGATTGGGCTTGGTTGCGTGCGTATAAGAAATCTTGACGTACGCCTCCTGATCGTAGCGATACGCCACGCTTCGGGAATTGCCCTCCAGCCGGTAGAGGCACTCGTACTGCCGGAACGCCTCCGGGTTGTTGTCGCGGCACTCCTCCAACACGAGATTGGCGGGCGGGTCGAATGAGACCTCAGCGATGCGGTTGTTCAGCCTGATGGTGACTTTGGTCACCTGCTGCTCGGCGCCCGCACAGGCATCCTGCTCCTCATCCATCGTCGCGACCGTCGGAACCTGGATATTCGACGGAGCTGTCGGACGTTGGATCTGGGAAGAGCCGCAACCGATTGCGAACGCGAGGGCGGCAGAAATGAGCAGATTCCTCATGATTGGCCTCCTTTGGCCGTTGGTAGTTTTGAGTCAGAGGCCCATTTCTGATCCCGAGCGCTGAGTGAGCCGAAGCTCGGGATCGTGGATGGACGGGTGACGAGAAGCGTGGCAGAGGATCCGCTCGGTGAGTGGGCCAGGTCCTAGGGCTCAGAGATGACTTCGCTATGCGTCGCCAAGATGATGTTGACATGCCAGTCATTCTTGAGCTCGATCTGGCGCTGCCCCTGATCGGACGGCCAGGTGAGGCAGTCGTCTGCCATCGTACCGTCCTCAAACTGACAAGGTCCGCGTGTGATCTCCTGAGGACTGGAGAACTTGACCGCCTCGACGGTCACAAATTCCCCGTCCGACCCGGGACGCGTGACGCGGAAGCTCCGCACATCATGCGTCGTAAGGGTCTTGGTACCCGGCGCGTTCAGGGGACGGAACTGCGGGCCGCAACCGATTGCGAGACAGACGAAGGAAATGAGCGTAATGCGTCGCATGCGTATCTCCTGGAAATGGGTGGAAACAACCGTATCTTGATGGGCGTAGTATAGCAGATTTCTCATATTTTGTCAAGATTAATTGGCACTATTTTTGGCTAAATGCAGCAAAAAATAAAACGGCCAATCTTGGCCATTTCATGAAGAGGCTACGGATGCAGGTCGAAGGTCTGCCCCGGAGCGGGCACGTAGGCCTGGATATTCATGTCACGCCGGAACTTACGGGCCAGCGTGTCGGCCGCGTTCTCCTCGCCGTGGGTGACGAAAATGACTTTCGGTTTGCCCTCGCCTTCCGTCACCCAGCGCAGCAGCTTGGCCTGATCGGCGTGCGCACTCCAGGCGCCGACCGAAGTGACGGTCGCATTGACGCGCACATCCTGGCCGTGGATGCGCACCGACTTGGCGCCTTCGTACAGGCGCCGGCCGAGCGTGCGGGCGGCCTGATAGCCGACGATCATCACCGTCGAATTCGGATCGGGCAGATAACGGACAAGGTGATGCAAAATACGGCCACCGGTCATCATGCCGGAGCCGGCCAGGATGATTTTTGGCGGCACGACGTCGTTGATCCGCTTGGACATCTCCACCGTTTTGGTCGCGACGAAACCCGGCAGATTGAACAGCTGATGCCCGGAGAGGAACTCGCTTTCGGCCTTGTCGTTGAAATAGCGCGTGTACTCCTCGTAGACGTGCGTCGCGTCGATCGCCAGCGGGCTGTCGAGGAAGACCGGCACGCGCGGAATGTCGCCCTTCTCGGCCAGGTGATGGAGCGTCAGCATCAGTTCCTGCGTGCGCTCGATGGCGAAGGTCGGGATGACCAAGGCACCCTTCCGGGCGACGGTTTTTTTGACCAGCTCCCGCAGCACCGTCATGCGCGTCTCGAGATTTTCGTGCAGCCGGTCGCCGTAGGTCGATTCGATCACGAGCGCGTCGCATTTCGGACGCCGGGCGGTCGGACGGAGAATCGGCACGTCGTCGTTGCCCAGGTCGCCGGAGAAAACGATCGTATGCCCCTCTGTCTGGAACTCGATGAAGGACGAGCCGAGTACGTGCCCGGCATCGTGGAACTTCACCCGAAAGGCGCCGGCGCAAATCTCGGTGGCGTGTTCATATTCAACGGCTTCGAGCCGCTCCCCTGCCCGGGCAACATCCTCCTCATCATACAACGGCGGCGTCTGCTCCCGCCGGAAGGCGTCCTGCATGACGGTCAGCATGTCTTTCCAGAGCAGCTTGGCCAGGTCGGCCGTAGGCGCCGTGGCGAAAATCGGCCCGCGGTAGCCGCGCTTGACCAGCTGCGGCACGCGCCCGACGTGATCCATGTGCGGATGCGTCAGGAAAACGGCGTCGATTTCCCCGGGCGCGAACGGGAACGGCAGCTGATTGCGGGCGCTGTCGTGGTCGCCGCCCTGGAAAATGCCGCAGTCGATCAGGACCCGGTGGCTCCCGGTCTCGAGGAGGTAGCAGGTGCCGGTGACTTCGCGCGACGCGCCGAAAAAATGCACTTTCATATCAGGCCGAAGGAATGAAGAGCAGCACGGCCGCGATCGTCATGACCGACAGGGTGACGAAGCCGAAAAGGTTGGCGAGAGGGCCGTTGCGGCGGCGTCCCATGACGCGCGGATTGTTGGCGATGTGCAGCACCAAGGCGATAAGCGGCGGAGAAACCACGCCGTAGACGACGGCCGTCAGGAACAGCAGGTAGACGGCGCCGAGACCGGAGAAGGCCATCAGAAAACCGATCAGCCCGGAGCACAGGATGGTGGCATAGAACGCGCGGGCTTCGTGGAATTTCCTTGAAAGGCTGCCGTGCAGGCCGAGGGCTTCGGTCAGCACGTAGGCGGACGATCCGGCCAAAACGGGGATCGCCAAAAACCCGGTGGCGATCATCCCGAGCGCGAACAGCAGAAAGGCCGCGTTGCCGGCCAGCGGTTTCAGGGCCGAAGCGACTTCGGCCACCGAGGAAAATTCATTCAGGCCACGGCCGAAAAACACCGAGGCGGTCGTGGCCATGATGAAGAACATGATGACGTTTGAAAACGCCATGCCCCAGCCCACGTCTTCGCGCATGTCTTTGAGTTCCCCGTCCGTCACGGCAAACGATTGATGCGAAGCGGCGGCCTTCTCTTCGCGTTCCTCGACTTCCTGCGAAGCCATCCAGAAAAACAGATACGGCGAGATCGTCGTGCCGAGCACGGCCACGACCACGGCGCGGTCATGCACCGCGGACTGGAGACCGGGCACGAGCGTCGACCAGAGGATCCGCAGCCAATCCTGATGCGTCACGAAGGCGGCGGCGATGTAGGTCAGCAGGCTGATGGTCAGCCATTTGAGGACGCGGGCGATTTTGGCGTATGGGAAGCGCAGGAGCGTCAGCACGACCGCGACGGCGAAGGCGAGCGCCAAAAGCCACTCCGGCACCGGAAGCAGGAGGGCGGTGGCCGAAGCCATGCCGCGCAGGTCCGCGCCGATATTGAGCGTGTTGGCGCCGATGAGGAGCACCGCGACCGGCACGAGCAGCACGCGGCCGTAATGGCGCCGAATGGTACCGGCCAGCCCCTCGCCGGTCACGAGACCGATCCTGGCGCACATTTCCTGAACGGCCACCATGAGCGGCATGACGTACAGCGCCATCCAAAGGAGCCGGTAGCCCGTCTGTGCGCCGGCGATTGAATAGGTGGCGATGCCCGAAGGGTCGTCGTCCGATGCGCCGGTCACGAGTCCCGGCCCGAGCTTCTTCCACCACGTGTTCATAGTCCTTTCAGTGTATACTGTCCCCGGTATGAAGAAAACCGCCCGCTACGGCACGATCGGCTTTCTCAGCTTCTTTGCGGCGCTGGTATGCGCATCCGTCGCCGCCGCGACGGCCGGTTTTGGCGTTTCGCAGACAGAGCTCGCGGCCGGTACCGGCTTGGCGAACGTCTCCGCCGTTGCGCCGGACGGCACCCGGTTCAGGCCACCGGTGCAGTATTTCCGTTCCCCGGAAACAATTTCCGCCGCGGATGCGAGACGGGATTGCGCCGACTGCGGCAACCTGATCGCGGTGTATATCGCCGACGCGCCGGCCGTTCCCGCCTGGGCAGCCGTTCTGGGGCAGCGCTCGGTAAAAATCGGCGGGCGCTTTCAGCTCCGGACGTATCTTGCCGCCAGGAAACGGATCGTGATCGTGACGGCCCCGAGCGAGACGACCGTCAGGAAGATAAGCGCATTCTTGGTCGGGAGATTTTCAAAGTAATAACGGATCCGCCTTGACCGTGGCAGACCTTTTTCCGTACACTCCCGGGAAGGAGGAGTCCGATGGAGACGTTCTTTGATGCGGCGCGGAGATTTTTCTTGGATACCGTCGAGGTGCGGCAGTGGGGATTGAACTCGATCATCGTGAGTGCCTTCGCGACGGCGGTCTTCACCCTGCTGGAAGGTTGGGGGCTGTGGCAGCAGGCTCGGACGATTCGCACCCGACGGTCCGGCGAATCGGTTTCGGTGACTTGGTTCAGTTTTTGCCAATTCGTCTTCCCAGCCTACGCCCTCTACGGCATGCACGTCCGCGGACTCGCCGTCATTTTCGACGGCACCATCCAAGCGCTGATGACGCTGCCCGTGATGATCGGACTCCTTCGCTTCAAGCCGCTGACGCGGCGCGAGAAGTGGCAGCTGCCGATCTTCGCGTTGATGGTGCCGGCCATGGCGTTCCTTCCGTGGAAAAATACCGTCTTTCTCGTCATGACGACCGGATTCATCCTGTCATCGGCACAGCAGCCACTCGAGCTTTGGAAACGCAGAAAAACCGGGGCAGTTGATCCGAAGCTGCTGGCAGTCATGTTGCTGACGATGGGCTTCTGGGCGGTCTATGCCTTCTGCATTCGTGCCTGGGCGCTCATGATCACAACCGGTCTGAACGGCGGCCTGATCGCCATGGCGATCGCGCTCTGGTTCAAATTTCGTGCGGCAGAACGCCCGAATGCCTCATCGAGATAAGACGCTCTTGGCTCCCGCTGAATGGGGAGCTTTTCATTTTGCATGCTCCCCCGTTTCGAGCGGCGCGTAGGGCTGATCGACGGCGTGACCGATATAACGGAGCATTTCGTGCGGCAAGCCGTTGGCTTCGCAGATCGCCTTGTAGACGCTGTAACTCCCGCGCGGGGTGCGCGCCTGCGTCGCGAAATCGACTTCGACCAGCCCGAATTTGGCGGCATAGCCTTTTTCCCATTCCCAGTTGTCGAGCAGCGACCAGAAGAAGTAGCCGCGGACGTCGACGCCGGATTCGATGGCGTGCCAGACTTCCTTGATGACGGCCACCAGATAACGCTTGCGCCGGTCGTCGTTCGAGCTCGGCAGGCCGTTTTCGGTGATGTAGATCGGGAGGCCGTATGATTCAAAATCCTTGAGCACGCGGAAAATGCCCTGGGGATTCAGTTCCCAGCCGACGTCGCTGACGTCGCGTCGTTCGCGCCGCACTTCGGCGAAAAAGGCGGTCGGCGGCCAGCCGAAACGCTTCAGACGGTAATGGAAATAGTAATTCAAACCGAGAAAATCGTGCGTGCCTTTGGTGAAGAAATAGAAAAGATGATTCCACCAGAAATCGATCAGCCGGGCGCCGAGATAGTCGCGGAACGAATGCGGGCGGTAGGCTTCGATCGAAAGCACGTTTTGGGCCGCACCAACCGATGTTTCGGGATACAGGCCCTTGAGCAGCCGATAGGCTTCCCGATGCGCCCGGCAGAGTTTCAACGCAATGCGCTGGGAGCGAAAAACGCTCTTTTGCTGGGGCGGCCAGCCGCCGGACAGGTAACCTTGGCTGACGTAAACGTTCGGTTCGTTCATCGTGTTCCAGACATCGACGAGCCCGCCGAGTTCCGTCGCCACTTTGCGCGCGTAGCGGAGATAGCGGTCGATGGCGTTTCCGGCTTCCCAGCCGCCCTTGTCCGCGAACCACTCCGGCAGCGAGAAGTGCCAGAGCGTCAGCATGACCTTCATGCCGCGTCGCCGGACGGCCGTCAGTACGCGCCGGTAATGCTCCAGCGCCTCGTGCGACCATTCCCCTTCCCGGGGCTCGACGCGCGCCCACTCGATCGAAAGGCGGTGCGCGTTGTTCCCGAGCCCCGCCGCCAAGTCGAGATCCTGTTCGTAACGGCGGTAGTGATCGCAGGCCTCTCCGGACTTCGAGCCGTCGCTGATTTTTCCCGGAATCTGCTCCCAGCGCCACCAATCGCTTTCCGTGTTTCCGCCCTCGGTCTGATGGGCGGCCGTGGCCACGCCCCAAAGGAAACCCTCGGGGAAAACGCGCGTCTCGTGCACGTGCAGCATACAGGCTTCCTCCTCACCGCCCGAACGCGATCGTCGCTTCCCACATCCCTTCGGTATTGCGTTCAATCTTCAGGCCGTCACGATGGACCGACTCGAGCGGATCGCTGAACGTTGCCGGCTTGCCCACGAACTTCCCCCTGGCCTCCGTGACGGTCATCAGATCGAACTGCACCGCCTGATAGGCCTCGGCATGCTCTTTCGAGAGGCGGAGCGCGCAGTCGAGCACGGTGGCCAACAAACCTTCGAAATCCGGCGCGCGGACGGCGAAAGTCCGGGTGATCTCCTGCGCATCCTCAGAAACGCGGGCGCCAGCCGCCGCGAACGTGCCTTTCACCGCCGATTCCAAAAGGCCGGCGCGGGTCATGCCCGCCGCCTTCACGCGATCGCCGTCGGAACTCAAAAGCAATTCGAACGAAGACATACGGCGTGAAACCGGCCCCTTGCGGGGCCGGTCGTGATCACATCTTCTGTTCGCCGCCCATCATGGGCTTTTTGGCTTCCGGACCGCAGTGATCGCAGGAGGCTTCGCCGCATCCGCACCCCTTCATGCAGCATTTGCAAACGCCGAACATCGCGATCGCCGAAATGCCGACCAAGACGTAGACCAGGCGCTCAATCGTCGGCCAGCCGCCCAGGAGCGACGTGACGAGATTGAACCTGAATGCGCCGACCAGACCCCAGTTGAGCGCTCCGATCAACACGAGCGCCGCCGCCAGCTTATGCACGGCGCACATCCCTTTCATTTTTATCATATGGATGAACACGGATGTTATCAGGCGTAAATCCGCCTATACTGCGTTTTAGTGTATCACGTTTTTTTGGAGTTTTCCACAGTGGACGACGGGGTCTTCTTTTTCGGACGTAGCAGGCGCCATGCCAGCCAGACGAGCAATGCCCCGATCGCCAAGATCGGAACCGAGACGAAGCCCGGGAAATAGAAGACGGCGTCTTGGAAAAACTGGTTCATGGCGAATCGGGGCGGATCACGACCAGCGTAGCCGAATCGGCCGTGGCCGCCTGCAGCACGATTTTCCGTCCGAAGGCTTCGGCGGAGATGTTTCTGGCCGTTCCGAGGACGATGTCGATCGGCGCTTGGTCATTGGCGGCGACCGAAAGCGTCGGGGCGAGTTCGCCGGCCCAAATGCACTGCACGTCCTTCGGACAGCGCGAATCGGCGATTGCCCGCAAAGTCACGCGGAATCCGCCTTCGACCATCTTGGTCTCCCCCGTTTTTAAGATGAACGATTCGTTCAATCTGACCGCCGGAGCGGACGGGGGCGGCTGATGAACGTTCGGCGCCTCCGAAGAAGGCGACGGCGCGGGATGCGACGGGGCTGTGCAACCTGCGCCCAAGAGAGCCAACACCGCCGTCACCAAGAACGCCGGACCCGCGTACCTGAACCGTACATGAAGCAGAGTATGCATAGGTGAGATAGGTGAAAATTAATTTAGCTCGAGGGCGGTACATGTCCGTTCCGTCGAAAGAAGCGGCGTCGCAATTCAAAGGCGAGCACGAGCGTGACCGCGATCAATCCGACGGCAAAAGCGGCATTCTGACCTTCCTGTACGCTGTCGATCAGCTGCTCGATGCTGCCGTGGAATACCGACCCGAGCATGACGTAGGCCGGCACGTACAGGAAGGCGGCGGCGGCGTTGGCCAGTTCATAGGTGAACGGCGAGACGCGGCCGACGCCTGACAGGAGCGGCGCCAATACCCGCACGCCGGGAATGAAGCGCAGGAAGAAAATGGTGCGTCCCGGCCGTTCGCGCATGCCGCGGGCGTACTTCTCGACGATGCGCGGATTGAGCCGGTGCTTCAGGCGCACCACCACGGGACTGCCGAGGCGCGCCGCGAGATAGAAGGCGTTGTCCGATACGACCACCGCGAAAACGGCCGCCACGGCCGCGACCCAGACCGGCAGATGTTGATCTGCCGAAATAATAGCCGGCTGCCAGGAGCACCGCCTCCTGCGGCAGCGGGATGAAGAAGCCTCCCAAAAAGACGAACACGGCGGCGGTCGTGAACGGCGCGAGCCGGAGCATCTCAAGCGATGGTCGCGGGATCAGGACCGCCACACTCCGCGCGTCAGATTTCGATCTTGGTGAACATCCAGCTGCCGAAGGCCATCAGCACGACGGCCCCGACGCCAAGCGCGAGGAAGTCGGAACCCAATCCGAAATGCATCGCGCCGGAGAGCGTCCCGCGGATGGCGTCGACCGCGTACGACATCGGATTGACCGATGCGGCAATGGCGATGCTGCCCGGCAGGCCCGAAAGCGGAAAGAGGGCGCCGGACAGGAAGAACATCGGCATGACCAGGAAGTTCATGATGAGCGGGAAGGCCTGCATATCCTGCATGCGCGAGGCGATGGCGGTGCCAAGCGCGGTGAAGAGCACGGCCGCCAGCAGCATGAAGCCGAGCGCGGGCAGGATCATCGCCAGGCTGGCGGGCCGGAAACCGGCGACGGTGGCGAGCACGGCCACGATTAGGCCCTGAACCGTCGCGACGGTCGCGCCGCCGAGCGTCCGGCCGAGCATGATCACCCAACGGGGCACTGGCGCGACAAGCGTTTCTTTCAGGAAACCGAACTGGCGGTCCCAGATGACTTCGATGCCGGCGAACATCGACGTCGTCAGCACGGTCATGGCGATGATGCCCGGCGCCAGGAACTGCAGGTAATTGCCACCGCCGGCTTTCTGATAGATCGGCCCGAAGCCGAAACCGAGCGCGATCAGGAAGAGCAGCGGCTGGCCGAGCGAAGCGAGCATACGCGCTTTCGAGCGGAAATAGCGCTTGAGCTGTCGGAGCCAGAGGATGAAGATGGCGCGGAGATACGGCATAGCGGTGAAAGATTAACGGCGCCCCCAGGCACGCGCATGCGTGCGCAGCCTCTCGGCGCCCGAGGCGGCTTCTTCGCGGATCTGCCTGCCGGTCAGCGCGAGGAAAGCGTCTTCGAGCGAGGCGGTCGCGGTCTTGGCTTTCAGCTCTTCGGCCGTGCCCTGCGCGACGATCTTGCCGTGATCGATGATGGCAATGCGGTCGGCCACCCGCTCGGCTTCCTGCATGTAATGCGTGGTGAAAAAGACGGTGATGCCTTTGGAGCTGGCCAGCTTTTTGGCGTAGTCCCACATGTGGTTGCGCGTCTGGGGATCGAGTCCGAGCGTCGGCTCGTCGAGGAACAGGATTTTCGGGTGATGCAGGAGGCCACGCGCAATCTCGAGCCTGCGCTTCATGCCGCCCGAAAACGTCTTGACCAAATGGTTGCGCCGGTCATACAGCTCGACCAGGTTCAGCAGCTCCCCGATGCGTTCCCTGCGCAACGGTTTCGGGACGTCGTAGAGCACGCCATGGAATTCGAGATTTTCCCAGGCGGTCAGTTCGTCGTCCAGGCTCGGGTCCTGAAAGACGATTCCGAAACTCTTGCGGACGGTGTTCTGGTCCTTCACCGGGTCGGCGCCGTCCATCAGGATGCGGCCGGAGGTCGGATGCAGCAGCGTCGTCAGCATCTTGATGGTGGTCGTTTTCCCGGCGCCGTTCGGGCCGAGAAACGCGAAAATCTCGCCTTTTTCAACCTGAAAGGACACCCCGTCGACCGCGACGAAATCACCGAAGCGCTTGAGCACGTTCGTGGCTTGAATCATCGACATAGGCTTTCATGATAACGATTTTGGAAGCGGATGTCGAACGGCATACCTGCTACGGCACTTTATGACTTCATGAATGGCCACCCAACAGACTGGAGAGCGTGGCCGGCGGGAAATATTCGGCTTTCACCTGCCGGCGCCACCACGAACCGTCCGTTTTCCGCTCGGCCGGAGTGCTGAAACGATACAAATAGAGCGTCGCACGGACGTAGATCGGCGGCTTGTCCGGAAACGGATTCCCGGCGAAGAGCGCGAGCACCGACGGCGAACCCTGCAACAGGCGTGCCATCAGTCCGGGGAACCAGCGCGTTTCCGCGGCTTCCCCAAGGGCGGCGGACCACATCTGCCCGTCGAGACGCGGATGGAAAGGGGCGATGAACTCCGGCGCCCGCCGGACGTCGCCGGGCTTGTGGCGAAAAGGATAGGTCTTCCAGGTGATGCCGTCGTTCGAACCTTCGATCACGATTTCCGCCCGCCGCGTTGCTGTCAGGCTGAACGGTCCGTAGGCGTTGACCAGCCGAAACGGCGCCTGTGCCGCCGCCAGAAACAGCAACGGACGCGGCAGCCGACCGAAAAGCGCGGCGAGCTGCGTCAAACCGAGCACCACGACAGCGATCGCCACGAAACGCGCTGCCCATCGAATCTTCTCCCCTCCCGCATCGCCGGAAGGCACCTCGCTTTTCCGCTCTTTCCACTTCGGCCAGAGCCGTTCGAAGACTGCATCATCCAAGAGCGTCAGGCAGAGCACGAGCGTCAACCAGTTGAAGAAGGCGAAGTTGCCGGTCGCGATCAAGAGCAGCTGGGAAACAGCCGTGATGGCCGCACCGAACAGGCGCGCCCGGCGCGGCAGGAAAAACAGGAACGGCACAATGATCCCGACGGCCAGCGCCGAAGCCGCAAGCGCGGACAACAGCCAGCCTGGCAGATGATGCGCATACCAGGCCAGGGCGGTCGGCAGCGGCTGGGTTTCGAAATAGAAGCGCAGCACGGTCAGGTTTCGCCAGGTGGCATCGCCGGAAAGAAGGTTGATGATGCCGGAAGAGAACGTCAGACGGAACAAGAGGAAGCGGAAAAGCCAGAGGCCTCCCGCCGACGTGTCGATGCGGGAGGCGTAGGACGCCCTGAAACGGAAAGGTGCGAGAAAAAGCGCGAGGAAGCCCGCCTCAAGCAGCAGGTTATCCCATTGGAATGCGGTGAAATCCTGCCCGGCGACGGTCAGCGAGAGATACAGCGTCCACATGAGCAGGAAGCACGGCCCCGTCAGAATGCCGCCGAAGGCCAGGAGCGCGGCCACGGCACCGAGGATGCCCATGAACTGCAGGGCGCCGGCGCCCGGATTCAGCCAGGCCAGCGTCGGGGCGGCCCAATAAGACAACCCTCCAAGCCGGGTTTTGAGACCCGCGAGATGCGCCGCGAGCGGCAGCAAACCGTCCCGTCCCACCAAGCCGGGAAGCTGTGGAATGAGGGAGATAAAGGCGATGAAATAGACGGCGGAGAGCGCCTGCAGGAAGATCCGCCCGGTTAAACGGTAACGGGGACGCTCGAAGCGGCGGCCCCAGAAGAGGCGCGTCAATTTCAAAAAGAACGGCCGATGCCCGGCCACGAAACGATAGGCGGCTTCTGAAACCGGCGCGACGAGCGGCGCTTCATAGAACCATGTCAGCCACCCCAGTCCCGGCGCGCAGGCCAAGATGCGGAAAACCGCGGAGGCACCTTCGTAATGCCGGCCGTCACGGTCGATCAGCTGCAGCGCCCGGACAGAGCGTTCCGAAGACATGTCGGGAAAGCGCACGGCGATCTCGCTCGCCGGGGCATAGAGGACGCGCTCCCCCGTCAGATCGCGCCAGCGGTCGATCCAAAAACGGCAGAATTCACAGTCGCCGTCGAATACCAGCAGCGCCTGCCCGGAAGTATCCGCCATCCGGTCAGCGCTCATTGCGGGGATGCGCCTGCGTCCAGACGCACCGGTATCCGGAATTCATCCTCGTTCTCCGGCAAGCCGGAAGGGTTATCCTTTTTCAGCACGAGCTGCGCCGACATATCCGATAGATGCGGAGCGTTGAAGATCAGCGTCGCCTTGAACGGCACGGGTTTATCCGTCATCCAATCGGACTGCGCCTGGGCGGGCACGGCCGCCAGAACGTTCCCGTTGACATCGAGCAGCTGGACGGGAAATGACGCTTCGAAATACCACCGGCCCGGCGCCACGCCGGTCACCACCAGCGGGCTTCGAACCGTTTCGTCCGGTTTCGGGCTCTCGACGGCCACCAGATTGGAATCGGTTTCCGGAGCGGGCGGAGCCGCGGGCGGCGAGACGGGCGGTTTCGCCACGCCGGGTGCCGGCGCGGGAATGGCCGTGTTCGGAAGAGTCGGCGGCGCAGCCGATGGCATGCAGCCGAAACCGGCGCAGGACAGCGCTATCGCCAGAAAAATCAGCTTGGGGGCGCGGTTCATAGCGCAGGAACAGGTTCGTACATCATGAAATCCAACAGCGTGTCGTTATCCGCGAAGGAAAATCGGCCTTCGAAGCGCCTGCCTTCCAGGAAGATCGGCAGCCAATGGCGGTCGTCGGGCCACATCTCGTCGTACGGGATCGCGGAATGCGCGAACCAGCGCGGGCGCATCTCATCGGATTCCGTGACCTGCCCGCAGTAACGCCGGACGCCGAAGACGTGAACTTCGAGGATCTCCGGATTATCGGCGAACTCAAAATGCAGCGTCCCGAACCGTTCGAGCGCCTCGGCCTGCAGCCCGCATTCCTCCACAAGTTCCCGACGGGCCGCTTCCTCGATCGTCTCGCCCGGCGCGACTTTCCCTCCGAAACCGTTCCAACGACCGGCTCCGAAGCCGCGTTTCTTCATGCCGAGCAGAATATGCGTGTCGGTGGATACCAGACAGAGCGTCAGCAGCTTGGTCATACGCCGGTATGGTACCAGATCATTCCACCGGAGACGAAGTCCTCTTTACTTGTTCATGAGCAGCGGTTTCGGAGTCAGCGCGCCCGATCCTGCCTCAAACAGGTCTTTGGCAAGCGGAATGACGATGGCGTGCGCCCAGAAATCTTTCGGCGCGTTCATGAGCGGGAATATCAGCGCGGGCGCGAAGAGTTCCGATCCGCGGCCCTGATCCCACTGCCAGGCACGCGTGTATGCGACGATGGGCGTTCCGAGTTCGATCGTCACGGTCTGGGATCCGGGCGGCGCCTGATCGGGTGCGGCGGACAGGCCTCCGCGCTCGGCCGCCGCGATCAGCTTGGCCGCATCCGTTTCCGCCGGATAGGACGAGGCCTGAAAGCGCCGACCGGCCAGGTTGGAAAGTCCGGTCGCGCGTTTCAGTGCCACATCGACGTTGACCTCAAGACCGTACGGCGCGCCGCCGTCGTCGGCGACCGGCTTGCTGTCCAACAGATACGGATAGACGACCGAGACCGTGTCCGGAAACCAGAAACCAGCTTTGTCGGCGACCGCGGCGTAGGTGCTGCGCCAGTCATTGCGCACGGTGGGCGCGCCGTAGCCTTCGCGTGAAATGCCGAGTTCGTCGAGGAAAGCATCGGCAACGCGGATCGTCTCTTCATCGGAAAGCATATCGCCTTCCTGCAGGCGCGTGTTTTCGCGCACGCCCCATTTGTCGTTTTGGTAGACGTTGACCGTACCGCCGGTGGCGTCAACCGTCGCCACGTACCCGTTCGTCCGGTCTTCCGCGATGCTGAAGGATTGGAGGGAAGCGTTCTGCAACCTGCCGAGATCGAGCAGACCGAGTCCGAAGCCGCGGAGTGCGTCAGCTGAGGTCAGGACGGAGGCGGGCAACCGGCGATACACGTCGACATTGGCCGGCAGGTCTTTGAGCGGCTCGCCTTTGTAGAGGTACGTATAGAATGTCGACGTCCATTCAACCGGCATATGCATCCGGGAGCCGGAAGACGGGGCGGTTGTCGGTTCCGACGATACCGCGCCATCGGAAAGCTGTCCCTGTTCATGCGCGCCCGGCGGCTGCGCCAGGCTGAGCGCGCCGAAGGCCGAGGTGCCGAGGCGCTCGATGCCAGACGGGATCTTTGCGCTGCGGACGGCCACGTTCCTGGAGGAAGATGAGAGGCTGAACGTGACGGCCAGCGCCACGACCGCCAGGCCGGGAACGGCGTAGGCGACGCCGCGCCAGCCGAACAGACCTGCGGGAAGGCGGCCCGACGGTTTCATGACCGGGGCCCTGCGCAGCAACTCCGCACGCAGCCGGGCGACGAAGGCGCCGTCGAGCGGCGCTTCCGGCCTGGCGGCCATGAGTTCGCGGGCGAGCGTTCTCATTTCGGCATCGCGGGCGCGAAGCGAAGGTTCGAACGCATAGAGGTCTTCGAGCAGGTCGTCTAATTTTTCCATGGGCATACGTGAGGGAATAGAAGGAGGAGAAGGAACACGGCGGGCGGCGCGTTCCTGCGAAGCCTGGCCATGGCGCGGGAGAACGCCATCTTGGCGGCGGCCTCGCTGCGTCCGGTGATTGCGGCGATCTCAGCGTGCGACAGTCCATCCCAAAAACGCAGCAGGATGAGTTCGCGCTGCTCTGCCGGCAGGGCCTGCAGGCAGGGGCGAAGTTTTTCCATGCCTTCCCGGACTTCGGCATCACGGACCGGATCGTCATCGGAACGGAGATCCCAGATGTCCTCGATATCGGATGTCGGCCGGAATGCGCGATACTGGTCGATCAGGACGTTGCGTGCGATGCGGTAGATCCATGCCAGGAAACTTCCGCGTTTCGGATCGAACGTCGCGAGTCGGTCCAGCGCCTTCAGGAAGGCCTGGGACGTCAAATCCTCCGCCGTCTCGCGGTGATGCGTGCGAAAATAGAGATAGCGGTAGACCTGCGCGACGTGGGCGTCGTACAGCCGACCGAAAGCCTCGGGATCCATGGATGCATGCGCTTTCATCAGGGTACTACGTCGCGGAGACGGGCAGGTAACGGAAATCATGCACAGCCCACATCTTGTGGTTCAAAATCCATCGGTCTACCATAGGTAGTAGGAGTGTGCATAAACGGACCGCATGACGATGGCCTGCCTCAAAGAGTACCGCTGCCCGGAATGCCGCAAGCTGCTCTTCCGCGGCCTGCTGGTCGAGGGCGAAGTCGAGATCAAGTGCAGGCATTGCCACGCGCTCAGCAGCGTCTCGGCATCGCTCAACGAACGGCTGCTCTGTATGGTCGATCCGTGTCCGCACAGGGTCCCGCCCGAAAAACGCGTTTGAGATCGGCTCCGTGAAGCTCCCGAAGCTCGCCTGCGCGAGTTTTTATTATTTTCCTAAGAAACACCCATGCTCCGTGTTTCCCCCCGTCAGAAGTCGGCCGTCGACGCGATCGCCACCATAGAGGAATACCTGGACCGTTCCGACTGGCGCGTGCACGCCAACGCCAACCAGGGATATTCGCTGGGCGGAATGATCCTGAACATTTCCGGAAAGCTGACGGCGCGCTATTGGCTGGACCGCATCTATCCGGAAGCCGTACGCGACGCGCACGTCTCCGGCGATTTCCATCTGCACGATCTCGACATGCTCTCGGGCTACTGCGCCGGCTGGAGCCTGCGCCAGCTGCTGGAGGAAGGCTTCAACGGCGTAAGCGGGCGGGTGGAGTCGGCGGCGCCGAAACATTTCGACACCGCCCTCGGCCAGATGGTCAATTTCCTGGGAACGCTCCAAAACGAGTGGGCGGGAGCGCAGGCCTTTTCCTCCTTCGATACGCTGCTCGCTCCGTATGTCAGGCAGGATGGCCTCGACTACGCGCGGGTGCGGCAGGCCATCCAGCAGTTCGTCTTCAACCTGAACGTGCCGTCGCGCTGGGGCATGCAGACGCCTTTCACGAACCTGACGTTCGACTGGACGGTGCCGCACGACCTGGCGGAAACGCATCCACGCATCGCCGGCATCGAACAGGCGTTTACCTATGCCGACTGCCAGCTGGAAATGGAACTCATCAACCGGGCGTTCATCGACGTCATGACGTCCGGGGACGCGAAAGGGCGGATCTTCACGTTTCCCATTCCCACCTATAACATCACCCGCGAATTCGAATGGGATTCGGAAAACGCGCGGCGTCTTTTCGGCATGTCCGCCAAGTACGGCATCCCCTACTTCCAGAATTTCGTCAATTCCCCGCTTGACCCGAAGGACGTGCGGAGCATGTGCTGCCGGCTTCAGCTCGACCTGCGGGCGCTGCGGGCACGCGGCGGCGGCCTCTTCGGCTCGGCCGAAATGACCGGTTCGGTCGGCGTCGTCACCATCAACCTGGCGCGGATCGGGTATCTCGCCAAAACCAAGGCCGGATTTTTCCTCCGTCTCGGCCGGCTGATGGACGTCGCCTCGCAATCGCTCGAAATCAAGCGCAGGACCGTGCAGTCCCTCATCGATCGCGGACTGCTGCCGTACACCAAGCGCTATCTTGTCAGCCTGCGCAACCATTTTTCGACGATCGGCCTGAACGGCATGAACGAAGCGGCGCTGAATCTGTTCGGAATGGATATCGCGACCAAAGACGGTCGCCGCTTCGCGCTCGAGACGCTCGATTTCATGCGCAGGCGCCTGATCGGCTATCAGGAAAGGACGGAACACCTCTACAACCTGGAAGCGACGCCGGCCGAGGGCACCACCTATCGCTTCGCCAAGGAAGATCGCGCGCGCTATCCGGGCATTCGCCAAGCCGGTACGCCGCAGGCGCCGTATTACACCAATTCGACGCACTTGCCGGTCGGGCATACCGACGACCCGCTGGCCGCCCTCGATCATCAGGATGCGCTGCAGACCAAATACACCGGAGGCACGGTTCTCCATCTGTTCCTGGGCGAACGGCTGCGGGACTGGCAGGCCTGCGCGCGTTTCGTCCGCAAGGTGGCGGAAGGATACCGCCTTCCCTACTTCACGGTCACGCCGACGTTCAGCGTCTGCCCGACCCACGGCTATCTCTCCGGCGAGCAGCCGGAATGCCCGGACTGCGGGACGCGTTGCGAGATCTGGTCGCGGGTCGTGGGCTATTTCCGCCCGGTCGACCAGTGGAACGTCGGCAAGAAATCCGAGTACGTGCAGCGAAAGGAATACGTCCCGCAGGAACAACACGCGCCCTATGCGCATCGCCGGACTCCAGCCGCTCAGCCTGCTTGATTATCCCGGAAAGGTGGCGGCCCTCATCTTCACCCAAGGCTGTCCGTTCCGCTGCGCCTATTGCCATAATCCGGAATTGATTCCGGTCCGGGAAGGCGTCGACCTTCCCGAAAATGAGGTGCTGACCCGCCTTGAAAAACGCCGGGAGTTCCTCGACGGCGTCTGTGTCACGGGCGGGGAACCGACGGTCCATCCGGACCTGCCGGAGTTCCTGAGTCGCCTCAAGGCGCTCGGACTGGCGGTCAAACTCGATACCAACGGCGTCCATCCGCGGATGATGCAGCGGCTGCTCGATGCCGGCCTGATCGACTTCGTGGCCATGGATCTCAAGCACGTCTGGCGGCGTTACGGAGACGTCGCCGGACCGTCCGCCGGAACGGCAGCCGACAACTGCCGGGCGACGCAGATGCTCATCGGAGATTCGGGCGTGGCGCACGAGTTCCGGACCACCGTCTGGTCCGCCGTCCATGCCGAAAACGACCTCTTGGAAATCGCCTCCGGCCTGCCGCAGGGATCGCATTATGCCCTGCAGCGTCTCCGCTTCGGCAACGTCCTTGATCCGGGAATGAGACGCGGCGGCGTACTCGACCTGGACGCCTGCGCCGAACGCATCCAGGCCGCGCGCCCGGACCTGCACATCGAAGTACGCGCATAAACACAAAAGCGCCTTCAGAAAGGCGCTTTTTCGCCGCATGGCCGGCGGGATCATCCCAACCAAGCTTGCACGCCGGGATGCGCCTTGCACCAGGGCAGCTTCGCACACCAGGCATCCAGACCCCAGACGCGGCCCGCGCGCGCGGAAGCGAATACCAGGCAGGCGGCGGCGTAGATCACGTGTTCATCGACCAGGTAGGCGTTCGCGCCGATTTTCGGAAAAGCCAGGACCGGAAAGTAATAAAGGATCATGAGCAGCGCGCCGAAAAGCGAACTGAGCCGGACGAACAGCCCGACGATGAGCGAGAGGCCGACGAGCGCCAGCCCCCAGGCATTCAGGAAATTGACGGCCGGCATCAGGCCAGGCGTCGCCAGCCAATGGTAGAAGCCGGCGAAGGTTTTGGCGCCGTTCAGATAACCGGCCGCCGACCAATGCGGCGTGGTCAGGTGCGATACGCCCGCATACAGGAACACCCATCCAAGCGCGGCACGCAAGACGGCCAGGAACTTCTTCTCCGAACGATCGAGACACTCCGTGGACCATACAGCCATAGGAATCGGTTAAAACATCATCCGGCATGCGGAAACGCGCGCCGGGAGAAATTAGCAAGATTACGTCGGAGGTCCGGGTTTCCGGTCAAGCCGTTCAGGCTTCAGGCCCCTGAAGGCGAAATAAATGACGGCCGCCACGATCACGAAGTCGACCAGCGCGGCCAGAAAGTCGCCCCATTTGATGCTGACCGAGCCGAGGATGAGCGTCAGATCCCTGAGGGAACCGACCCGCCCGAGCAGAAGCCCGACCAGCGGATTGACCAGGTCTTCGACGAAGGCGGTCACCAGCTTGGTGACCGCTCCGCCCATCAGGAACCCGATCGCCAGGCCGATCACGCCTTTCTCGCGGATGAAATCGATGAAGCCCCGCATACGTCAGCGCGAAGCTTCGCGTCCCGCCCTGAGCGTTTTTGTCCACCAATCGAGCTGGGCGAGCATGGCGTCCAATTTCCTGTTTTGGGCTTCATCCGCTTTGAATCCGTCCGGCCCGAGGGCCGACCAGACTTCCATCAGATGAACGGCTTCGCGCACGGGATGCATCTGCAATCCGGCCGCGACCAGGCGCAGCTGCTCGACCGAGCGCACGCCGCCGACCGCGCCGTACGCCACGAATCCGACCGGCTTCTTATTCCATTCGGTGAAGAGGTAATCGAGCGCGTTCTTGAGCACGGCCGGAAAGCTGTAATTGTATTCCGGCGCGATCACGATGAAGCCGTCCATGCCGGCGATCTTTTTCGACCAAGCTTTGGCGAGATCGACCGAATACGCTCCTTCCAGCTGCATGGCCGGCTTGGCTTCCTGATAGAACGGCAGCGGCCAGTCGCGCAGGTCGATGAGTTCGGGATTCCAACCCTCGACCGCTTTGGCGCGTCCGAGCACCCACGTTCCGACCGACTCGCTGACGCGGTTCGGCCGGGTGCTGCCGAGGAGAATGGCGATGTGCAGCATGGAAAAGGGGTCAAGGCTTTTTGAATCTCAGCGACATCGAATTCACGCAGAAGCGCTCTCCGGTTTTGTCCTTCGGGCCGTCATCGAAGAGGTGGCCGAGGTGCGATCCGCAGCGCGCGCAGGTGATCTCGGTGCGGAACATGCCCTGGCTCGTATCGGGCGTTTTCACGATTTTGGCGGGATCGACCGCCTTCCAAAAACTCGGCCAGCCCGATCCGGAATCGTATTTGGCATCCGATGAAAACAGCTCGGCCCCGCAGGCTCGGCACATATACACCCCGCTTTCGGTCGTGCGGTACAAGGCTCCGGAACCGGGCGCTTCGGTCCCCTTTTCGCGCAGAATACGATACTCCTCGGGCGTCAGGAGGCGCTTCCATTCTTCTTCACTGTGGACGGTCGTATCTTCCGGCATAGTTGACAGGAAAGGAATGTTCTGGCGAGATACGGAGAGTATAGCAAGAAAGGCGGTCTTTCGTGGAATGTTCTTTGGACCTGGAGACGTCAGATGCATGAGATAACCATTTCCACCGATTCGGTCAGCGTCCTGAACGCGATCGAGCTGCAGATCCAGAACGGAACGCGTTCGCAATTCATGTGTCGAAAAATCCTGGCGAGTGCGATGTACCTTTCCGCGCTCGCGCACGGTCCAGATGCAAAACGGTTGCTGCCCTGTCTGCATGAAGCGCTCGGACAGGAATGGCTGCTGGACATCCGCGTATGGATGACCGGCACGGTCGTCATTCCGGACAGCGCGCGGGTACCGTTGCTCATCGCCATCAGACACTATCTCACGGAACTGCAAACGTGCTGGGATCGCGAAGCCTACGGCACCAAAGCTGCGATTGCAGCGGATGACGACCGCGACATCCCGGCGACCGACTGATGAACTCCGATCTCTCCGACGCCCATAAGACGCCCGCGCAGGCGTCTTCTTTTTATAACGCGCCCAGATCGATCTTCCCGTCGATGCGGATTTGCGCAACGAAATCGGGAATGTGACTGACCATCAGCAGCGCTCCCTTATAGCCGTCGAGCGCCTTGGCGATGACCGGCAGATGGCGGAAGTTGATGTGGTTGGTCGGCTCGTCGAGGATCAGGAGTCCCGGCTTCATCAGCACCAGGCGGGCGAACGCCAACAGCCCTTTCTGCCCTTCCGAAAGGTTGCGGATGTTGGTCGCCAGAACGCGGCCATCGAGAAGAAACCCGGCGGCGACCGAACGGAGTTTCTGTTCGTCCTTCTGCGCCATGGCGTTCCAGAGACTGTCGAAGCCGGTCCGGTCGAAATCAAGCATCGAGAAATCCTGGCGGTAGTCGCCGACGACCACGTCCTTGCCGATCGTCACGCCCTCCGCCTTGCCGGAAACGATTTTTTCGAGAAACGTGCTCTTGCCGATGCCGTTCGGTCCGGCCAGGAGGACGTGCGAGCCGCGCCGGAGCGTGAGATCGACGTCTTTCACGACCGGCTCGCCTTCCCTGACGATGCCGATCCTGTCGATCTGCAGGATCTGGCCGTTGAACTCGAAAGAGAATTCCTGCGAAGGAATCTCGAAATCGCGGATGGTGCGATCCTCGCGGCGGACATCGACCATGCCTTCTTCGGCTTCCTCGGCCGCTTCGCGCATGCGCTTCGCGACCGAACGGAGCTTGCCGCCCTTATGGGCGAAGACTTCGGCCTGTTCGCGCTTTCTCCGGATTTCGGATTCGGCCCGGGCGTTCTGCTGGCGTTCGCGCTCGATGCGCTGGGCGATCTCCTCGACGACGTTCAGATAGTTGCCGGCATACTGTTCGATCTTGCGCGTATGCACGTCGAGATAGAGCACGCCGTCGGTGAAAGCGTTCAGGAATTCGGCGTCGTGCGAGATGACGATGACGGTTTTCCCGTACAGCATCAGGAAGCCGGTCAGGTGCTCGATGCCAGCCGTGTCGAGATTGTTGGTCGGCTCGTCGAGCAGCAGGATGTCGGGATCCTGGATCAGCGCATAGGCCAGGAGCAATCTCGCCTGCTGGCCGCCGGAATGGGCGCGTACTTTTTTCTGAAGATCGGTTTTCAGGTTGACCGCATCCAGCACCTCGGCGATGCGCTTGTCGAGGTTGTACGGAACGTCCGTAAACGTGGAGGCGAAATACTCGCGGACGGTCATCTCCATCTGTTCCGGCGTGACCACCTGCTTGGCGATGCCGATCGTGGCGTCCTTGGGCGTAGTGAAGATCCCGCCGGACTTGGGTTTGTGCTCGCCGAGGATCAGGCCGAAAAGCGAGGTTTTACCGGCGCCGTTCTGGCCCATGAGCGCGATCTTCGACCCGTTGCGGACGGAAAATGAAGCCTCATCCAGGATGGGTTTGGTTTCGCCGTAGTCGAAGGTGACGTCGCTGAAGCGCAGGACGACGGAATCATTGGGCATAATGAGCGTATTTTAGGCAGAAAATGCGAATCCGTCAAGAATCCTGAGGAAAGCCGCGCGACAGGAAAATATGTCATCAATTATTGACAACACCTCCCTTTCATGGTAGGGTGCGCGCAGCACCAAAAAGACCGATCAACATAGGGAACAAGGAGAGAGATCGTGACTACCAAGAACCTTTCACCCAGCCAGCTCCTCGCCGCCTTCAACAAGGACAACAAGGACATGACCATCCGCGCCGCGATCGCTGGTCTGTTCTGCGAGATGGCCTGCTTCACCGTCAAGAACGGCGAGATCGATGTCAAAACCACTCTGGAGAACCACGCGTTCATCGTCGACACTGAGGAGGAGATCGCGGGAGCGCTGAGCTTCGATGACGTCATCCGGGAGCTGGCGACGCAGTACGAGGCGGATCCGCTCACCGGGAACGCCCTTCACAACGGTGTGACCACCGGTCGGGTCAGGGTCGACTGGAAGCCGGTCTCGCACGAGCTGCGCCTCGTCGCAGCCTACGCCGTCGAGTCGGGTCAACTGCCGGTCGGCGCGACCAGCGAGACCGTCGTCGATGCGCTCCGCGAGCCGCTCCGCGCGCCGTGGAACCGCTTCCAGACGGAGTGGAAGCAACTCATCGCCAGCACCAAGGCAGCCGACCAAGCCCGCGCGATCGGCATCCGGGCCCGTCTCGTGTTCGACAAGGGCTCGATGCCGGCCTTGGCCGCGACCAAGAAGGTCAAAGTCAGCGACCCGCTGCTCCAGCGGGTACTCGACCTGAACCCGCCCGCGCCGCCGGTCATCGGGGATGACGATCTGCGCCGCCGCTTCGCCAACAAGAAGTACATCCAGATGGACGCCTGGGGCTGCTCGCTCAGCCCCGAGCAGTTCGACGCGATCCTCCACTACATCAACGGAGGGCACGTGCTGAACGACAACGACGTCCACTGCCTGACCTCCAGACAGGGCCCGATCATGAACGATTTCGCCCGCAGCGAGCGCGGCCGGGAGCGGATCCAGGCCATCTGGGACGCCCTGAAGTAGCCATTCGTGCGAAGGACGCGCGGCATTGAGGCTATCAATGCTCCAAGTCCGGAGCGACCGACTGTACACAGCAGTCGGTATTGTTTTTAGATGGATACAAAAGGGTAATGCCTGAGTTAGCCACCGAACCGTTCTTCAAGGACGAGCTCCAACAGG
>CAZHHN010000008.1:0-39755 GCA_964532415.1 uncultured Gammaproteobacteria bacterium | reverse complement strand
GAAGCGTCGAGCCGGGCGTGTCGAGCAGGGCCAGCACGCAGTTGAGCAGGATGTACTCCATGCGGGCCGACCAGACGTCCGGCCAGATCTTCTTGAAGACGCCCATCAGGCCCGAGGCGACCAGATGCTTCTGGTTCTCGTTGGCGATTTCGAGGATATTGAAACCGACCGGAAACTCCATGTCGGCCGGATTGAAATAGACGACGTCGTTGACGCGCCAAGGCGGGATGAAATCCAGGATTTTGTCGGCCGTATCGCCGTGCGGATCGATGTATGCGAGGCCATGACCCGCATAGATGTCGGACATCACGAAGTTCTCGAGCAGCGTCGTCTTGCCCATGCCGGTCTTGCCGATCACGTAGACATGCCGCCGACGATCGTCCGTTTTGATGCCGAACTTGCGGTTTTCGCCGCGGAAGTTCGTTTCGGCGAACGGGATGACCTCGTTTTCGTGATCGTGATTGTAGGGCTCGGCGTTGTAGAGAGGCATGGAGGATCAGGCTTGCGGAAGAGACGGCGGTTCCTCGGGCGCGGCCGGCAGCGAGAAGGGCGGTTCGACCTTGCGGGATTCGACCTTCTTGATGAGCGGCGCTTTGACCAACATCTGCGGGAAGTGCCAGACGCTGGCCAGCTCTTCGGCGTTGAGGACAAAGCGGTTGGCGCCGTTGGCGGAACGGTTCGAAAAATTCCGGATGATCTTGTTCTTCTTTTCATTGGCCGACCAGCGCTGCCAGAAATAGTCGGTCTTCGGAGCGACTTTCCCGTAGTTCTTGAACGAGTTGCCGTCAAGGGAGCCGAACAGGCCGAAGCCGCCCATGACCATCGAACGGACGGGGCTTTTTCGGAAGACGTTGCGCCGGGCGACGTAGACGAAACGGACTTTGACCCCGAAGCCGATCTTGGCCATTTTCATCTCGATACCCTCGAGCAGCTTGCGTTCGCCCGGCGAAAGATTCTGCACCTTGTTTTCCTCCTTTTTCTCGGGCTTTTTCGGACCTTCCGTCGGGCCGTGCAACGCCTCGCTGATTACTCCGGTCACCATGCCGACGCCGGTATCGACCGCCTGCGCCCAGACCGGCGGCTTCTTTTTGACTTCCTTGCCTTTCATCTTCGCGGCAACCTTTATGGAGTCTTCGATCCACGTGTTGTCGCGCGGCGTGACCAAGAACTGAATCCAGACCTGCTCCCCTCTCTTCAGACGCGCCAGCGTCTCGAGAAGCGACGAGAGCGGGTCCTTCAATTCCTGGGAAAGCGCGTGTTCGAACTCGAAATAGCTGCGGATCGGATAGGCCGAAGGCTTGGAAAGCGTCAGCTCGGTGCCCCAGCAATCCCACTCGGCGTCGGGAAAGGTGTGCGGCACGTCCTTCGTGTAATCGGAAATTTCGGCGATCTCGGCGTCGGGATACTGGGAAAAAATCGACGCCTCGACCAAGTCCCGGTATTGCACCGGCGTGCGCACGACAAACTGGGTATACCCGTCGATCGACGCGTACTCGAAGGAAAACGAGGGCGTGAACTTGCCTTCAAACCACTTCTCCTTGAAGTTCGGCGAGGAATGGGTGCCGGCCAGATGCGTGAAGACATGCTCGACGGCTTTGGGGCTCTGCTCGTTCATGCGCGGAATGTTGATCGAGAGCAGCAGATAGTTGACCGTCGGCGCGTATTTGGCCTGGCGCGAAAGCAGCCAGAGGTCCAAAAAACCTCTCCAGATAATGATGACGAACGGGATCCAGCCGCCGTAAATGAAAATCGTCCACCACAATTCCGGCAGCGGCTTTTCCAACAGTCCGGTCAGGGCCGACAGGTTGATGACGATTTGGGGGAATTCCACAGGAAAAATCTGCGCTTCCGCGTTTCAACGGAAGCGTAGCATTCTTTCAGCACCGGCGGAAGTGGCCTACCGGCGCTTCCGGGCGTTGAAACCCTGCCAGGTGACGAGCAGCGGGCTGGCGATGAAAATCGAGGAGTACGTGCCGGCTCCGATGCCGATCAGCATGATCAGGATGAAGTCCCTGATGGACTCCCCGCCGAGCAGATAGGTGGCGAGCAGGACCAGAAGGACGGTCAGCGAGGTGTTGATCGAACGGCCAATGGTTTCGTTCATGCTGCGGTTGACGATCTCTTCGAAGCTCTCGCGGTGGGCGTGCGAAAGGTTTTCGCGGATGCGGTCGAAGACCACGATCGTATCGTGCACCGAGAAGCCGAGCACCGTCAGCAGTGCCGTCACGATCCAAGCCCCGACTTCGACGCCCCGGAAATGGCCGAGCGCGGAGAAGACGCCGACCGGGATGACAACGTCATGGGAAAGCGCCATGATCGTGCAGACCCCGTACTTCCAGGAGGCGACCGGATGGGAGACTTTGCGGAACGCGTAGGTGATGTAGAGCACGATCGCCACGATCGCCCCGACAACGGCATAGATCGTCTTCCGACGCAGTTCAGCGCCGATGACCGGACCGATCGATTCGAAACGCGCTTCCTGCAGGGTTTGTCCGTCCTTTTCGTAGGCGTTCCTGAGATCGGCGAGCAGCTTCTGGTGATCCTTCTCCTCGAGCGGCGGCATTTTCAGCACAATGCCGGCAGCGCCGAGCGGCTGAGCGGTGGCGGTCCGGTTCCCGATGGAGGCGTCGACGGCTGTCAGGACCTCTTCGATGCCAGGACGCGCCTTCGAAAAGGAGAGCTCGAGCATCGAGCCGCCGGTGAAGTCGATGCCGGGCTTGAGTCCCCAGCCCAGCCAGGCGGCCAGCGAGGCAGCCATCAGCAGTCCGGAAAAAACGTAGAAGACGCGGCGATGTTGGGTGATGCGCAGCATATTATTTGAACAGCCAGCGGTGCTTCGAAACCCAGGGCGCCACCAACCGCAGCAGCGTGCGGGTGACGGTGATGGCCGAGAACATCGAGATCAGGATGCCGAGCGCCAGGGTAACGGCAAAGCCGCGAACGGAGCTGGAAGTGAAGCCGTACAGGATGGCGCAGGTGATGAGCGATGAGACGTTTGAGTCGCGGATGGAGGTCCAGGCGCGCTTGAAGCCTTCCGACACCGCCGATTCGAGCGGGCGGCCGTTGCGCCGTTCCTCCTTCATGCGCTCGAAGATCAGGATGTTGGCGTCGACCGCCATGCCGATCGAGAGGATGACACCCGCGATGCCCGAAAGCGTCAGGGTGATGCCCATCAGTTTGAAGAGCGCGAGCGAAAAGGCCGTGTACATGGCGAGCGCCAGCGACGCCAGGAGACCGGGTAGCCGGTAATACAGGATCATGAAGACCGCGACGATCAGGAAGCCGATCAGGCCGGCACGCAGGCTCTTTTGGAGGGAATCCTGGCCGAGCGAAGCACCGATCGTCTGCTGGGAAAGCAGCCGGATCGGCACCGGCAAGGCACCGGCGTTCAGACGCTGCGCGAGGAGCTTGGCTTCCTTGAAATCGAAGTTGCCGGAGATGACGGCGCTGCCGTCGGTGATTTCCTGCTGGACGCGCGGAATCGAGATCGGCTGGCCGTCCAGGAAGATCGCGACCGGCTTTCCGACGTTCCGCTTGGTGATCTCCCCGAACATTTTTTTGCCTTCGTCGTTGAACGTCAGCAGCACTTCCGGCCGGCCGGAGGTCGAATCGAACTCGAGTTGGGCATGCTGCACATCCTTGCCGGAAAGTCCGGTGTTCTTCCATTCATCGGCAGGAGGCCGGACATCATCGGCCGTCGCTTTTTTGTGGGCGATGCGGTCAAGGTCGTAGCGGACGAGCGGACGCTCCCCCGCTTTGTAGATGAGATGATACCCGAAAGGAGATTCGATCGGCTGGGAAATTTCTCCGGTCTTCAGAGCCGCGGCCGCATCCTGAAACTCCCTGACCATGACGGACGGACCGAACCAACCGAGATCTCCGCCGTTGGTCTTGGCGGACGCATCGGTCGAAAACGCCTTGGCCTTTTCCGCGAAGTTCCTGACGGTCAGCTGGGCACGGAGATCGGTGGCCTGTTTGAGCGCGTCTTCCTTGCTGATGTCCTCAGTGCAGCCTTGGGCGCCTTTGTAGCAGATCAGGATGTGGCTCGCATGGATTTCTTTCTGGGAATCGTCACGGCCGTTCACGCGCAGCACGTCGAGGCTTTCGCCGTCATCCAGGATTTCCCCGGCGAGCCTGGCGCCTTTGTGCGCATTGGCCCACTTCCAAAGGGCCGGCTGGGCCGTTTGATCGACCAAGCCGAGCTTTTCCCATGCCAGCGCCGGATCGGCCGGATTCGCCTGCGCCTTGCGGAGCGTCTCGGCCGCCTGCTTCCTGACCCCGGCGTTCCTGGCATCGAGCGCCTTCTGCTGATCGGAAGTGAGCGGCACGGCGCTGACGTCGTTCGCTTCTTTGAACTCGAGGATGGGCGTTTCGCCGATCATCTGGATCGCCTGCGCCACATCCCGCACGCCGGCCAGCTCGACCACGATGCGCCAATGGTCGCCAGCCTTGTTGGTCTGGACGACCGGTTCGGCCACGCCGAACGCGTTCACGCGCCGTTCGATGACGTCGCGTACGCCGTCGAGCGCTTCGCCGCGCTGGCTGTCCGGAATATCCTTGGTATCGGCTTCATACACGAGATACGTTCCACCCTGCAGATCCAGGCCGAGCCGGTAGCCGATGTTCCAAAAATGCGGCAGCCTGAAGACGCCGGGCAATTTAAGCCCCGCAACCACCTGGCGATTCCAGGCATCGGCTCCGCGATCCCAAGTCTGCGGATACGAGAGGAAAGCGCAAAGCGCGGCGGAGGCAAGGACGGCGAAAACCGCCCAGCGGATTTTGCCGCGCGGCGCGGGCCGGACAAGGGATGCGATTCCTCTGCCGATCCAGGCAAAGGGCAGCGCGAGGTAATAAAAAAACGGACGGCCGCGACGTTGTGTCATACGGGAGAGAAGCTGTTCAAGTCGGAACCGGAAAGTCCGATCGGTCCGGAATACGGAGGAAGTATAGGAAAGCGCCCGGAAAAAGGCAACGTCGGCCCGGGAGAGGTTCCGGCCATCACTTCAGGGACACGGAGCAGTCGCTGCCGTCGGTGCAGACGTAGACGATTGAGAGTTCTTCCAACAGGGCCGGACGCAACGAAGAGACGAAGGCCGTAAGCCGGACGGATTTGCCGTCCTTCAGGAGAGCCAGGAGATCGGCATCCTGCGGTGTGCGCTTTTCGTCGTACGGGACGCCCGGCAACACCGGGACGCTGTCCATTTCGTACAGCAGGCTGGTCGCGGCGGCATCGGCGGGAGTGTTCAGGCTCCTGGGCCGGAAGAGATGGCCGCCCGTATCGTTCAGTTTGACGAAGACGCTTTCGTATTTCGTGAGAGGCTTGCCGCCGACCGAAGCCTTGACGTTCAGATACGCCTTGGCAATCTGGCCCTTCACGGACAACGCGGCCGTACGGACTTTCCCGTCGGCGAGCTTGGCGTCGGGCGTCCAGCTGGCGAAATCTTTGGCGAGATCGAGTCGGGTCATGCCGGAAAGATCCTCATAGGTCTGCATGCCGGATGTCTCCGGCGTGCCGGTGGAGGCGGTGTCCGCCGTTCCGGTCGTCTGACCGGCCGAACGGTGCCGGATGGCCGCCACCAGCAGCACGGCAGCCGCGACGATAAAAACGGCGGAAACGATCGTGTTCACTTTTTGGAGCTTCTTCTCGTCCATAGCGCGTGGAAGGCTTAGACCGCGAAGTCCGGTTCCGGAACTTCAGCCGGTTTTTTGGACGAAAGCTCCTCCTGCATCTCGTCGTCTTTCTTAAACGTGACCGCGAACTTCGGAACCCAGCGCACCTGCATCTCATCGACGATTTCGACCGGCTGGCCCTTGGCGTACATCGTGAGCGCCAGGCTGGAGAGCATTTCGCGGTCGGAAGCGATGTCGAGCGTCAGGAGATCGAGCCTCTGGGCGTCGGCCGAGGCGGAGGCCCAGGCCTGATGCTCGATGGATTTTCTTTCTTCCTTCAGGACCTTCAGCTGCTCGGCCACCTGCTGGTAGCGCGGGTTGTTGGCAAGTTCGTCCTTAAAGACTTTTTGGAGCTCGCTTTTTTCCCGCTTCTTGGCGCGCAGGCGCCCGTAGACTTCTTCCAGACTGGGCATACGGCATTGTGGATAAAAAATCCGATGGCCGGATTTTACCATCGGAATCGCAGCGCAGCCAAACGTGTCAAGCGTCGCGAAGGCGGGTGAGATATTTGAGAAAGACCGTCTTTCCCGTGCGGGTAGGCGTGCGGTCGGTGTTCAGGATCTCGAAACGCGGTGCGAGCAACTCAAGGAATTCGGGATCCTTGAAATAGCTGAAATAGCGTTCCGCTCCGCGATATTCAGGATCGGAAACCATGCCTTCGCCCCCTCCTTCCTTGACGGAGCAGGCAAAGATGCCTCGCGGAAGAAGATGCGCGGCGATGCGGTCAAGCGTGGAAGGAATCGACGCTTTCGGCAGATGAAGCAGGCAGGCATTCGCCCATATGCCGTCGAACCGGCGATCGAGAGAGAATGTTTCGAGGTCCATACGCTCAGCGCGCAGGCCTTTGAGCCGGCAGAGATCGACCATGGCTTCGGAAAGATCTCCGCAGAGCACGCGATAGCCCCGACCCACGAAGAACGCTGCGCAATTCCCCGGTCCGGAAGCGAGGTCCAGTATCTCGCCTTCCGGCCCGACGGCAGCTAAGAACCTCTCGGCATGATCCGTGTTGTAGACCGCGAGATGGTGCTCGAATTCTTGATCAAACACCCGGGCATAGGCATCGTACGTTGCGATCGTTTCGGCCTGCGCTTGCACTGTCGAAGTCAAAGGAACCTCCTGTGCAGCCACTGTAAATGACGCGTTGAAAAACGCAAGCGGATAAGATCGGGCGGGACCGGGCTGCGGCCGCTCAGGAAGCCACGGGATGGACGTACTCGTATGAAAGCCGGTTGTAGACATCGGCCGGATAGGCGCGCAGGCCCGGTTCCTGCCACAAGACGAACGTAGCGATACCGGCATCAAGCGCCACGCGGCTGCAAACGGTGCAGAACGGCTCTCCGGATTTCACGATCTCGCCGTTTTCATCCACGCGGGTGAAATAGATCGTCGAGCCCGGCAGCTGATCAGGATTTCTTCGCAACGCATCCATGATCGCGCGCCATTCAGCGTGCAGGCAGCAGGTGCGGTCGTACTTGGGCTTGCCGGGATCGAAAGCTTCGCGGCAGATGCGGTGTTCTTCGCGATCGAGCGGCGGCGCGTTGTAGCCTTCGCCGATCACGCGCCCGTCCCGAACGATGACCGCGCCGCATTTCTTCTTGAGGCACAAAGCGCGCCGGGCGGTTTCGACCGCTCGGCGCATCCAAGCGATTGCTTCTTGTTCCGCTGCACCGTCCAGGTACGGCTCCGGCATGCTCACGCGATCAAACCCGCCTCGATCAGCCGTTGGCGGATGCCCAGAAGCGCCTGCGCCCGGTGCGAAAGCGTGTTTTTCTTCTCGTCGCCCATCTCTGCGAAGGTCTGCGTATGGCCGTCGGGAACGAAATACGGGTCGAAGCCGAACCCTTCGCCCCGCTTCGGCACGATCACACCCGGCACGCGCCCCTCGACACAGATGACGCGCTCGCCGTCGCAGAACCCGGCCATGCAACGGCCGACGGCGCGCTGATTCCCCATCTTGATGGCAATTTCGGCGGCGCGGTCATAGCCGACCTGCTGGAACCAGAATTTGGCAAACGGGCCCGGGAATCCGCCGAGCGCATCGAGATCGAAAGCGACATCCTCGACCAGCACCGGCTTCCGGACGGCGTCGAAGGCCATGCGCGCCTTGGATTCCACGATCTCCTGCATCGAGAAGGACTGGATTTCCGGCAGGGATAGCGAATGGAACTCCAGATCAAGACCCTGCAGGATCGCGGTGGCCGCCTTGACTTTGTGGGGATTTCCGGTGACGAAGGTGAGTTTCATGGTTCCAGCATAAAACAAAAGGCTTTTCCCGTCCACGATGTGATGACCCGCTCCAACGACAAAGGCGCGCCAACGTAAATGGCGCGCCTCGATCTTGCGGATCGCTTCAATTCAATGCGCCTGCGTCAACTGGAAGCAGGCCACGTCGTACTGGGCGACGGCCGCGTCGCTGTGCGCGTGAGCCAGGGACGGCGTGCCGTCGCTGCCGGCGTAGTGCGCCTCGGCGTTCTCGAAGCCCGACGTGAGGAAGCCGGGGGGCTCCACCGTGGCGTTCGCCGAACCACATTCGGCGCCGGGTTGTCCGGTACCGCCCGGATTCGAAGCCGCCAGCGCGGCGCTGGCGCTCAAAAGGAATGCCGCGGCGGCTGCGGCCGCCAATGACCTCTCAAACACGGAGCGCTTCGTCATAAGACGTTGAGCTATGAATAAGCCGAACGTAGATTTCGACGTCAAACGCAGCCGGTCCTTACACGGACAAAGACACAATCCTTGATCAGGGCGATGGCAACGGCGATCTGCCGCTTTTCAGGATGAGATTCCAGGGTCTTGTGCATGCATTTTCACGCCCCGTGGCACTTCTTATACTTCTTCCCGCTGCCGCACGGGCACGGATCGTTCCGGCCGACTTTCGGCAATCCGGGATCGATGGACGTGGCCGGAGATTTGTCCGCGCCCGGAAGCTCGCCGAGTTCGGCGGGGCCGGCGCCGATCGAAGGGCTGTCCCCTTCCTTTGAAGGCGCGCTGAGCATGATGCCGCCCTGTTCCAAGAGCGAAGGCGCGATCTGCGCCGCCACCTGCACCTTGTAGATGGCGTAGACGACCTGCCGCTCGATGGCGTGCAGCAGCTCGTTCCACATGCGATAGGCTTCCTTCTTGTATTCGACGAGCGGGTCGCGCTGGCCGTAGCCGCGCAAGCCGATCCCCTTGCGCAAATGGTCGATGGCGTCGAGATGCTCGGTCCAGAGCGTGTCCATCGCGCGCAGCGACAATCCGCGGCAAACATTGACCAGCATCCCGGGACCGATCTCATGCTCCATCCGGTCGAACTGCGTTTTTGCGACGCCGGAGAGGTGCTGGATGATCTTGGTGCGGGCGTGGACGTGCGCGACCTTGTCGGATTTTCCGTGTGCCTCGTGGAGGCGGTCCATCGTCAGGCGCGCGTCCTTCGGAACCGGAAAGATGGTCGAGGCGGCTTCGTAGATTTCCTCGATGCTCCAGGACGCTTCGTCTTCGCCGGTGGTATGGAAGAGCGTCAGCTGCTCGATTTCGCGCTCGATCATCTCGAAGACGCGCGCTTTGACGGTCTCAGCGTCGGACAGCAGGAACTCGCGGCGGCGGCGATAGAAGCCCTCGCGGTGCTTGTTGAGCACGTCGTCATACTCGATCAAATGCTTGCGGATGTCGAAGTTGTGGCCTTCGACCTTGTGCTGGGCCGATTCGATCGACTTGGAGACGAGACCATTCTCGATCGGCATATCGTCGGGAATGCCGAGGCGGTCCATCATTCCTTTCATCCGATCGGAGCCGAAAATGCGCATCAAATCGTCTTCCATCGAGACATAGAACTGCGAGGCGCCGGGGTCGCCCTGCCGGCCGGCGCGGCCGCGCAGCTGGTTGTCGATGCGGCGCGACTCGTGGCGCTCGGTGCCGATGACGATCAGGCCGCCGAGTTCGCGCACTTCGGCCGCCTGCGCGGCGTCGTACGGGTTGCCGCCCAAAATGATGTCGACGCCGCGGCCGGCCATGTTGGTGGCGATCGTCACGCCGCCCTTGCGCCCCGCCTGGGCGATGATCTCGCCTTCACGCTCATGGTTCTTGGCATTGAGCACTTCGTGCGGGATGCCTTCGAGTTCCAGGAGATGCGAAAGCTCTTCATTCTGGTCGATCGAAATGGTGCCGACCAGCACGGGCTGCCGCTTCTCATGACGCACCTTGATCTCCTGGACGACGGCGGCGAACTTGCCGCTGCGATTTTTATAGACGCGGTCGCCCAGGTCCAGACGCTGGGCCGCCTTGTTGGTCGGGATGGCGGTGACTTCCAGTTTGTAGATCTTGGCGAATTCCTCGGCCTCGGTGGCGGCCGTGCCGGTCATGCCGGAGAGCTTTCGGTAGAGGCGGAAATAGTTCTGGAAAGTGACGGTGGCGAGCGTGCGGCTTTCGCGCTCGATCTTGACTTTTTCCTTGGCCTCGATGGCCTGGTGCAGGCCTTCCGAATAGCGGCGTCCGGGCATCAGGCGGCCGGTGAACTCGTCGACGATCACGACCTTGCCGTCGCGCACGACGTATTCCTTGTCGAGATGGAAAAGCGCCTGCGCACGGAGCGCGGCTTCAAGGTGATAGATGGTGCCGATGTCGGAATCTTTCCACGGATCGCTGCCCAGGGCTTTCGAGACGCGGTTCTGGCCGTCCTCGGTGTAGGAAGCAGCGCGCATTTTCTCGTCGACGTTGTAGTCCCTGCCCTGCTCAAGCTGCCAGACGACTTCGGCGAAGCGGTAATACAGCTCGGACGATTCTTCGGCCGGCGCGGAGATGATCAGCGGCGTGCGCGCCTCGTCGATCAGGATCGAGTCGATTTCGTCGACCACGGCGTAATGGAGCTCGCGCTGCACGGCCTGCTGCGGCGCGGTCACCATATTGTCGCGCAGGTAGTCGAAGCCGAACTCGTTATTGGTGCCGTAGGTGATATCGGCGAGGTAAGCGTCCTGCCGGCCGATCGGGCGCAGTTCGTCCATGTCGACGCGGAAGGCAGAGGTCTCGTCGGCGCTTTGGACCGCGATGGTGGATTCGGCTTCGGACGCGGCCGGAGCCTTGTAGTGCGCGTCGTAGAGATACGCGCTCATGTGGTTGATGCAGGCGGTCGTGAGGCCGAGCCGGTCGTAGACGCGTCCCATCCAACCGGCATCGCGCCGCGCCAGGTAATCGTTGACGGTGATGACATGCACGCCCTTGCCTTCGAGCGCATTCAGATAGACGGCCGCCGTGGCGACGAGGGTTTTGCCCTCGCCGGTGCGCATCTCGGCAATGCCGCCCTGATGCAGAACCATGCCGCCGAGCAGCTGGACGTCATAATGGCGCTGGCCGAGGGTACGCCGGGCGGCTTCGCGCACGCACGCAAAGGCTTCTGGTAGGATCGCGTCGAGCGTCTCCCCCTTCTTCAGGCGTTCTTTCAACTCGCCCGTCCTGGCTTTCAGGCCTTCGTCGGAGAGCTTCTGGATTTCGGGTTCCAGAGCGTTGATCGTTTCGACAAGGGGCTGCAGCTTGGCGACGGCCCGGGCGTTCGGATCGCCGAAAATCTTCCGGATCAGTGACATGGAGGAGGATCAGCCCCGGATTTCCTTTTCCTTTTCGAGTTCGCGCCCGAGCGTTTCGGCCACGTGCCTGATGGCGACGTAGAGATCCTCGTCGGCGTGCTCGGCGCGCAGCAGCCTGCCGGGAATCGTCAGATTGACTTCGGCACGGAAAATTTCGCCCTTGTGATGATGATTCGAAACCTTGCCGACCTCGACGTCGGCCGAAACGGCCTCGCCCCAGCGTTCGACGCGCGCGTCGAGATTCGAGAGCTCGGCGATGACGGCGGCCTTGATCGCCTCGGTCAGGTCCATGTTCGTGCCTTTGATGCGGCTGATATGCATAGGAAATCCGGAGAGTAAGTGGCTACAGCGTAGCCGAAGACGCGGGAAAAGCCAAGGGTCAGAAGCCGAGCAGCTGGACTTCCTCCTCCAGTTGGACGCCGTAGCCGTCGCGAATGCGGGTTTTCACCATCGAAATGAGTTGCAGGACGTCGGAGGCGGTCGCGTCGCCGCGATTGACGAGGAAATTCGCATGCTTTTGGGAAACCTGCGCGCCGCCGATCGTCAGGCCTTTCAGATCCGCCTGTTCGATCAGCCAGCCGGCCGGAATCCGCCTGGCGGCCAGGAACGCTCCGGGAATGTCCAGGCGTTCCCGCAATGTCGCGATTTCCGTTTCATCCCTGAATTCGAAATTCTTGAACATGCAACCGGCCGACGGATTGTCGCTGGGTTGATCGAGTTTGCGCTGCGCCAGCACGGCATCGAGTTTCGCCAGACACTCCTCGCGCGGCGCAACCAAGAGCCGCAACCCCGCTTCGAGGATGAGATCGCCCGAATGCTTGAAAAGCGAATCGCGGTACGAGAAACGGCACTCTTCGTTCGAAAGAACGATCCGCTCCATCCAACCATTGATGCGCCGCAGCACAGCGACCGATTGTACGACGTCCTTCATTTCACCGCCGAAGCAGCCGGCATTTCCGCGCAGCGCACCGCCGACCGTTCCCGGCAGCGAGACAGCCCATTCCAGGCCGGTCAGGCCGGCTTCGGCCGTCTTGCGCGCCAAAAAGGCGGATGGCACGCCGGCTTCGGCCATGACCCGTTCCTCTTCGATGTTCCAGCCCCGGTTGGCCGCCTGAATCACCAGGCCGCGGAATCCTTCGTCGCTCGGCAACGTATTGGAACCGCCTCCCAGCACGACGAACGGCAATCCGTCATCGCGGGCGGCCTGCGCGGCTTGGGCGACTTCATCGGAGCTTCTGGCTTCGAAGTACGCGTCCGCCGGTCCGCCAAGACGGATATTGACGTGCCGGGCGAGCGGCTCGCGTTCTTTCAGGCGATCACCGAACCGGTTTCGCAAGCTGTGCATAGATCGCAACCGTGCGGCGCATGACGGCATCCCATTCGAAATGCTCCAACGCGTAAGCGCGACCTTCGGCTCCGAGCCGGCGCGCTTCTTCAGGAGCTTCAAGCAAGCCGACGATCGTGTCTGCGAGCGCCCCGTACCGCTCCGCGGGGATGGCGCTTATCGGCGGTGCTTCATAATTGGAAGCTTCCCAATCGACCAATTTTACCAAGCGTCCGCGTTCGCCGGATTTGCCCAGCAGCTCGATCAGGCCGCCGACGCGCGACGCCACGACCGGCTTGCTCATCAGCATCGCTTCGATACAGGAAATGCTGGTCGATTCGGCGGTCGAAGGGAAGACCACGACGTCGGCGATCGCGAAATACTTCGGCGTATCGAGATTCGGCAAAAGGCCAAACATCTCCACATTCCGTTCGAGTCCGAGTTCCCGAACACGGGACCGGATGTCATTCTCCAGCCGTCCGGTACCGACCATAAGATAGAGCGCGTCCGGGCAGCGCCGCACGATTTCCGGCATCGCCTCGACGAGGTACTGGATGCCGCATTTCGGGTTCAGGCGGCGGACCGTCAGGATGATTTTTCGACCGCGGTATTTTTCACGCAGTGCCGCGACTTCGGGATCGTCCTGCCAGCGCGCCGGATTGAACATCTTGCCGTCCGCGGCGTTGGTGATGATCTCGGTTTTCGGCGTAGCGTACGGCACGGCATCGAGCATGTCCTGGCTGGTGGCGATGACGCGGCTGGCGAACGCCAACGACAGCCGGCGGTAGATCCAGTTCCGCAGACGCGGCCCCAAAGCGGCATGCGCTTCGGGCAGCGTGCCGAGACCGTGAAGCGTGACGGTCATCGGGATCTTCCGCTTCCTGGCGACGAATCCGGCCAGCATCGCCAAGCGATAGGAATAGTGCGCGGCGATCACGTCCGGCCCGAATTCGGAGCAGAGCGCGTCCAAACGGCGGAAGATTTCCAAAAAGTTCCGGCGCCATGCCACCCGCGTGACGCCGGCTTCATCTTCGGTCCCGCCTTCCTGATTGGTGAACAGGCGGACGTCGTGGCCCAGCGCGCGCAGGCGATGGACCAGCTCAAAAACATGCACTTCGGCCCCGCCGAGCAGCGGCAAATACGTGTCGCTGACGACCAGAATCTTCATGCGAGAGCGGCTTCCTGGACAGCGGGTTCGCGGGAGGCGAGAAGGCCGGAGATGATGGCGATGATCTTCCGCGCCGCCTGGCCGTCGCCGTAGGCGTCGATTGGAGCGACGACGCGGCCGCGCATCGCGGCGACGGCCCGCACGACCGCCTCCGGTTCCAGCCCGGCAACCACGTTGGCGCCGGCCTCGACCGTTTCCGGCCGCTCGGTCGAATCCCGCAGGGTGACGCACGGGACACCCAAAATGGCGGATTCTTCCTGCAACCCGCCGGAATCGGTCAAAACCAGATCGGCGCAGGACAGAAGCCGCAGCATGTCGAGGTAGCCGACCGGCGCGATCGGTCGCACGCCCTGCGGCCAGGCTCCGCCGAATTCCTGACGGCGCTTCTCGACCCGCGGATGGACGGGAAACACGATCGTGCGGTCGGGATGCGCCGCGACCACCCGCCGGACGGCCTCCAGAAAGGACAGGAAGCGGTCGCGCTCATCGACGTTCTCGGCGCGATGGAACGTAAGGACAAAATACGACTTCGGCGCGAGCCCCAGCGTTTCGAGAATGGAAGAGCGCTGCTCGGCGATGGTTGTGAATCTCCGGATGGAGTCGACCACCGTGTTCCCTGTCAAATGCACCCGTTCGCGAGGAACGCCCTCGGCCATCAGGTGCCGCAGGGCGGCCTGGGACGGGGCGCACAGCAAGTTCGAAACGTGATCGGCGATGATGCGATGGTATTCCTCCGACATGCGCGGATCGCGCGAACGCAGCCCGGCTTCGTGATGAGCGATCGGGATATGCAGGCGGTGCGCCGACAAGGCGCCGGCCATGACGGTCACCGTATCGCCCTGCAGCACGACGGCATCCGGAGCGAGACGGCGCAGGACGTCCGGCAATTCGCGCAGCAGGTACGCGACCTGTTCGGCATAGGGCCGGTTGCCCGCCTCAAGCCGCACATCCGGCGGCGGGAGTTCGAGTTCTTCGAAAAAACGGCCGTCCATGGCGACATCATAGTGCTGGCCGGTGTGTACCATGCAGGTCGTCAAACCCACTTCCCGTGCGGCGAAGATGATCGGGGCGGTTTTGATGATTTCCGGGCGCGTTCCGAAGATGAAACAAAGTCGCATACGGGCTGGATGCCTGCACAGCGTAGCGGAAAAGGGGGGTTTCGGCTAGTCTGGTAAGGATGATGACCCCGCGACAACTGAAGACCGGCATCCTGATCGTCGGAGACGCGGCGGCGGCCTACTTGGCGTTGTACGGCGCGCTGCTCATTCGCTACGGGCGCGCCGGAGCGGGCGAAGAGTGGCTGAGGCATGTCGGCCCGTTCAGCGCCGTCTTCGCCGTCTGGGTGATGATCATCTTCATGGTCGGGCTCTACGATGCCGAAACCCTGCGCAGCCGGATCGAACTGGCTACCCGCTCCGCCGAGGCGCTCGCCGCCGCCGGATTGGCCTCGATGGCGATCTTTTACTTCACGCCCGGCATCGGCATCGCGCCGAAAACCAACCTGCTTGCCGTGCTCGGCCTCTATGCGCTCCTGTTCACGGGCTGGCGCCTGTTCACCCGGCACGTATTTTCGCGCACGGGCTTCCAATTGCGGGTCGCCTTCCTCGGAGGCGAAGAAGCGCGCGAACTGTCCGGCATCCTGGCGACCAATCCGCATCTTGGCTACACGAGCGTCGGCGTTCATGCGGATGATCCGGCCAAACTGCCGAACTGCGAGCTTCTCGTCGTTTCCGAAGAGCTGCTCGGACGCTCCGATCTGACGCGCCATCTGTACCGAAAGTCTCTCGACAATGTCGCCGTCGCCGGCCTTGCCGACTTCTACGAGAAGATCCGGCACAGCGTCCCGGAATCCGTCCTGAACGAGCGTTGGGTCGTCGAACACCTGGCCGGCCAGGATTCGGCCGTGTATGAGCACGCCAAACGTCTGATCGATATCGCCTTCGTCCTGTTCGTCACGCTGCCGGCCGTGGCGCTCACGCTGCCGACCGCCGCCGCCATCTGGCTGGAAGACCGCGGACCGGTCCTGTTCCGCCAGCGCCGGGTCGGCCGCGCCGGCCGGCCGTTTACCATGGTGAAATTCCGGTCGATGCGGGTCGATGCGGAGAAGCAGGGCGCCGCCTTCGCCCAACCGGGCGATCCGCGCGTGACGCGCGTCGGGCGTTTCCTGCGTTCCACCCGCCTCGACGAGATCCCCCAGCTCTGGAACATCCTGTGCGGTGAAATGAGCGTCGTCGGCCCGCGGCCGGAACGCCCTGAAATCGAAGCCGAACTGACGGAAACCATTCCCCTGTTCCCGGTACGGCGCTTGGTGCGGCCGGGCCTGACCGGCTGGGCGCAGATCAGCGCTCCCTACGCGGCGACGCGCGAGGATCATCTGCTTAAGCTGCGGCACGATCTTTACTATCTGAAGCATCGCTCGCTGGCGCTCGACGCCGCCATTGTGCTCAAGACGATCTACAGCGTGCTGAAACGGAAAGGACGCTGAGCATGTTCCAAAAAACCAAAACCATCGCCTACCGACTGCTGCGGCGCGGCGAGCGCTACACCGGCACCGACAACGTCTATCTGGCCAAGGGCGGCTTTTTCCTGTCGCTTGCTTCCTTCATCGGCTCGCTCTCGAGCCTGGGCCTGGCGATGCTCTTCGCGCGTCTGGTCGACAAAGCCGCATACGGCACCTACCAATACCTGCTGTCGTGGGGCGCGATCCTGGCGATGGCGTCGATCAGCGGCTCGACCGATGCTCTGACGCGCGCGGTCGCCCAAGGCCACGGCAGAACCGTCTATCCCGTCCTGCGCGCGCGTCTGCGCTGGTCCGCACTCGGCATCATCGCCGGGCTGTGCGTGGGCGCGTATTACCTGTCGCAGCATCGGACCGATCTCGCGCTCGGTTTCCTGATCGTCGCCGTTTTCTTTCCGGTCACCGCCGCCTGCTCGTGCTGGAGCGACTACGCCAACGGCATGAAAGCCTTCGGCTTGCAGACGCGCTACACCGTGATCGCCACCTTCGCGGCGGCCGTGACCGTCAGCACGACGATGCTCTTCCATCCCACCACTTTGGCGCTGGCGCTCGCCTTCTGCATCCCGTATCTGGCGATCAATCTCTATGCCCTGCGTGCCACGCTCCGCCTCCTGCCGCCGCAGGGCGAAGCCTCCATCGAAGCGGTGCGCTTCGGCCAGCAGCTCACGCTGCTCGACATCGTCTCGTCAGTCGCCAATTATCTCGACCGCATCCTGATCTTCACGCTGCTGGGCGCGCGCGAGACGGCCATCTACGCCTTCGCCATGGCGCCGCCGGAACAGCTGAAGGGCTACCTCAAGAACCTGTACGTCATGGCGCTCCCCAAGGCCGCCGGCCGGCCGCTCGCGGAGATCAAAAAAAACTTCTTTCGGAAGCTGCTGGTGCTCTGGGGTGCCGTCGGCGCCGCCATCCTGGCCTATCTTCTGATCGCGCCGGACGTCTACCGCTGGCTCTTTCCGGGCTATCAGGAATCGGCCCAGTATTCGATGTGGCTGGCGGTCTCGCTCTTGGCCGTCGCTTCCATGCTGCCACTCGCCGTCTTCAACGGGCACCGGCGTTACCGGGAAAACGCCAGCTATCAGCTGACGACCGCCATCGTCGGAATCGTCACGCTGGTCATCTTCATCTGGAAATGGGGGCTGCCCGGCGCCGTGGCCGCGCGCGTCGTCACCCGCTTTTTCGGATTGGCCTACTCGCTGCTTCTGGTCGATCGGGTATTCAGTGACGCTTCTCCAACAGCGCCACCGAACCATAACCAAGGTCCCGGAGCGGCGGGAGCGCTTTGAAGCGATCAAAAAACTTCACGAGCGGCAGGAGCCGGGAGAAGAACGGCAACATGACGGTCGCCGCCTCGAAACGGACGATCCGGAAACCTCCGCGCGTGAGCCGTCGGCGCATGACCCAGGGATAGCGCCAGATATGCGGGAGATCGCGCACGCCGGCGTACCCTTCCTGCACGCCCTCCTCCCGCAGATGGATCAGGATGCGCACAAAGCCCTTGAGCAGCGCCCAGGGCGCCCGTTTGGACAGCCGCCAGAAATCCGCACCTCCCAAGATCGCCGCCGCCGCCGGATTGAGACAGGTCGGCAACGCCACGACCGCTTTGCTTTTCGTGACGCGGCGGAGCTCGGACAGCCCTGCCTCGAAATCGGGCAGATGTTCGAGCACATGCGACGAAACGACGACGTCGAAACTGGCGTCCGGGAAGGGCAGGCGCTCGGCATCGCCCTGCACCAACGTAACCCGATCGGCCACGCCTTTGCGTTCCAGAAATTTTTTCGCCCCTTCCAGATTCGGACGCGAAATGTCCATAGCCGTGACGAACGCGCCGCGTTCGGCCAGATACCACGAAAGCACTCCTTCGCCGCAGCCGGCATCGAGCACGGATTGGCCGGGCCGCACCAGGCGCGCGATCGTCTCATACTGAGTGTGATGCGCGTAGCGGCGAAGCGGGTACGGCGACTCCAGCCGCTTGGCCACGATGGCATCGGCGTAGGTTTCGTAAAAATCCTTGATGTCTTCGGCGCGCATATCAGGCCGTGGGTTTCTTCAGGATCAGGAGGAAGAGCGCGCCGGCGTCCGGACACCGGCGTTCAAGCGCGCGCTCCAGTCGCCGCAGCCACGGACGCCCGGCGGCGTCGACCTTGCCCAGATGCCGGTAGGTCTCGAGCCGGACGATCGCATAGCCGGGAAACGAGGCGGCCGCCAAGGCGCGCGGGTCGAAGCCGCGGCCGGCATCGACAACGCGTCCGGCCGTCGGGGAATGGATGTCGACGATCGATTCGATCCGCTGGGCGGACAGCGGTCGGCGCAGCGTCCCGGCGGCCAACAGGCGCGCGTTGACGCGATCGATAAAGGGATTTGGCCCGGCCGCTGCGAACCGCCGGCTTTTCAGGGCGCGCAGGAAGCGGATGGCGCGATCAAGCGTGCCGACGAGCGGATGCCGGAAGTGCCGAAGGTTCGGTTCGTGCGCGATGACCAGCAAGCCCCCGGGCGCGAGCAGCCGGTCGACCGACCGGAAGACCGCTTCCGGAGACGGCAGATGATGCGCGACCGAATTCATGGTCACCACGTCGATGGAACCGGACGGCTGCGGCAGCGCTTCCGCATCGCTCAGGCAGGAAACCACGCGCGCGGGAAACTTCGCAGCCTGCAACGCCCGACCGGCCTGCGTAAGCATCGCGGGGCTCAGATCCGTCAGGATCATTTCGTCCTGCGCATCGAGAATCGGGGCCAGGCGCATCGGCACGAAGCCGGTACCGCTGCCGACATCCAAGATCCGCACAGGACGTCCGCGGGCCGCTTTCAAGCGGCCGATTTCTTCCGAGATGCGGCGCCAATGTCCAAGTTCATCCTTGAAGATCTCCGGATGGCGGACGTCATAGGCTTCGGCTTCCTCTTCGTGATACGCGAGATTCACGGCGCGCACGATGTCGGGGGTGATATCGTTCATAGAGATTCCGGTTTTAGGCGCACGAGGCCGGAGGCGGCCAAAAGCAGGATGAGCGGCTCTACGGGGAAGCGGTAACGCGCCAGCGGCTCGAGATAGGCGAAGCCCTGCAGCCGCGCCGCGCCGGAAAGGACGATCGTACCGGCCGCAAAAGCGATCATCAGCAAACAGACGGCTTTTGCCTCTTTTGAAAGTCTCCCCCGCCGCCACAGGCCATAGCACGCCAGGAGCAGGAGCATCCAATGCAGGCACGTCAGCACGGCTTTGGCGAATATATAGGGCGCCTCACCAATGATGAGTCCCCGATCGCCCGAAAGCAGCACGGCTTTGGTCGAAACCTGGTCGCTGATGTCGGCCAGGCGGTTCGGAAGACGCAGGAAACGCCAGAGGCCCTCGGGATAGAGCCGCCAGCGCAGCAGGAAGGCACGCGAGGCCGGATCGGCGAAGGTCGCTTCGTAGGATTTGGCGAAGATCGGGACATGCCCGACCGCCTGCTGACGGGCGACCAAGCGATTATACGCTCCGAAGACCGCCAATACGACCAGTACGGGCGCGAGCAACCCGACCGAGATTTTCCATGAGCGTTTCCAGAGGCCCAAGACGATCGCGAGCAGCGCAGCCTGATAGAGCGCGAGTTCCCGGATCAATCCGGCGGCGGCAAAGATGCCGCCGACCAACGCCGCGCGACGGACGGGATGAAATGAGAGTGCGGAAATCAGCGAGAAAGCAGCAAGCGTCAGAAAGAACGTGTAGAGCGTTTCGCTGTAGATCATGCCCGTCTCGATGATCCACGGCGCATAGAGGGCGCCGATCAGTCCGGCGCCCAAGGCGGCCCGGCGGCCGATCAGCCGTTCGGCCATATGCGTCACCAGTCCGACGGTGGCGGCGCCGATCGCTGCCTGAACCAAGCCGATCGCAACGAGGTTTGTGCCGAAGATCGAGCGTAACAGGGCGAGAAAGAGCGGATAGCCGGGCTGCACAAAGGTGACCATCCGCGCAGACCAGACCGAAACGCCGCGAAAGAGATCGGCGTAGGCGAGATAGAACGCGCCATCGCCGGAAGCGAGCGGAACGGCGGGAACCGCCAGCACGTACGCCGCCCGCAGCACCAGCGCCAGAAGCGCCGTACAGAGCGGCAGCCGGTGCCGCCGAAACCAGAACGCGGCCGGGTGCGGATCCGCGATGCCCGAAAGCACGCGTTCAGCGCGGCGCGTCCATGCGTATTCCGCCGCCAGGGCCTCCGCCGCCCGACCGAGACGCGAAACGTTTTCCGGATCGTCCGCCAGCGCATTCAGGGCCGCGGCCAGCGCGCCCGGATCGCCCGGCGGCACCAGCACCGCCGACCGGTCATCGAGCACTTCACGGATCGAGGGGAGATCGGTGCTGACGACCGCTTTGCCAGCCGCGAGCGCCACGAATAATTTGAGCGGCGAAAGAAATTCGGCGGCATGCCGGTCTGAAGCCCGGGTCGGCAGCACGGCCGCATCGGCCGCCCGCAGATAGAGCGGCAACCGGGCATACGGCTGCTGGCCGGTAAAAATCGCATTGCCGATTCCCGAAGCTTCGGCCTGAGCGCGCAATCGTTCGACGTCGCGTGCATGACCGCCGACGAAAATGACGCGGCGGCCCGGCCCAAGCGACGCGCAGGCTTCCAGCAGATCCTCGGCGCCTTTGTACGGATAGAGATGCCCGGTGTAGACGGCGAAGAATCCCTCGACCGGCAGCCCGAGCTCGCGGCGTGCCTCGGTTTTGGAGACACCAAGGCGGAAGCGGTCCGCATCAACCGCATCGTGCGCCGTGAGCAGCCTGGCTTCCATGACACCCGCGGACAGGAACGCGCGCTTCAGGCCTTCGGTGACCGTGACGATGCGGGCACATGCCCTCCACCACCGACGGTACAGCCACGGCCTCGAGGGGAAATCGTGCGCCTCGAAAATGAAAGGCGTCCCGCGCGGAACGATCCCGCCCAGCATGACTTCGCGCGAATACACGACGTCGGGCCGCAGTGACGCCACGACGCCGCGTGCCTTCAGCGCGAAACCGAGCGTCGTCAGCCAGAAAGCGGCGTTGCCGAGCCAACGGTCGAACGGGATGAAATCGGGGCACGCCACTTCGAAAATCCGGAAGGTCGGCGCCAGCCCGTAGTATTCCCACGGCGTGGCGATAATGGCGTTCCGGCGTTTCGGGACGACCAGCGTGACGTCGTGGCCGTTGGCCGCAAAGGCCGCGCACATCTGCATGATCTGCAGGCCATGACCTTTTTCGGTCGGCAGGCGGATGGCGGCGGCGTACACGATTTTCATACGGAGAGAGCGCGAGCGGTCGCAAGATAGCCCAGAGGGCACGGCCGGGCGACGCGATACGACGCCGGGATCAGGCCGTCCAGCCCGCTGGCGAGAAGTTGGGCCGGCGCGCGCAGGAAACCGAAGCGCAGGAACGGCTCGATCACATACAGCGCCGACGTGAAGTGGCCGCCGTAGGGCAGCAGCGTCGGCGCACCCAAACCCGCCTCCGTCCAAAGACGTGTCAGGCCCTCGGACGTCCAGCGGACGTAATCATGGGGCTCGCGCGCCTCCGGAAACACGAACGGCGTGGCGAGAATAATCTGACCGCCCGGCTTCGTCACGCGGGCGAGCTCCTTCAGCGTGAAGACGGGGTCGCGGGCGATATAAAGCGCGTTGATGCAAAGCGCGTGATCAAACCGCGCGTCCCCGAACGGCAGCCGCGCATCGAAATCCATCCGCGCGTCGCCGGCCAGAGCGGCGTCACTCCTGGTCAGCCGGACCTCCGGACCGAAAAAGCGCAGATAGGAAGGCTGCAGGCCGGCGGCGGCATCCAACACGTCGCCCCGCAATCCGGAGAGCAGCGGCTTCAGGCGTCGGTTCAGCAGCGTACGGTAGATCGACTTCATGTGAGACAGGCTTCAAATTCAAGCGGGCCCATTTCGGCGTGCATATACGCGCGCGGCACGGCGAAACGGTCAGTACGCGCGTCCGGATGGCCGCCTTCGACGCCGACCGCGCCGAGATAGCCGAGGCTGCGGGCAATGCTCCGGATCTCGGGCGTATGGCGTCCGTGCGGATAGCACAGCCACATCCCGCCCGCGCCCAGTTCCCGGCCGATGACTTCCCGCGAACGTTCCAGTTCCGCGCGTACGGCTTCGGGCGGGAGCTTCGGCAATTTCGGATGCGTCATGGTGTGGGAACCGAAGGCGAGGCCACCCGCCTGAAGGCGGCGAGCCCGATCCCAGTCCATGAGCGGCAATTCGACACCGGTCGACGTAGCGTAGCTCGCGCCCATGCGGCCGGCGATCAGGAAAACCGTGGCGGGAAAACCACGCGCGTGAAGGATCGGCCAGGCATGTTCGGCCACGTCGGCGTATCCGTCATCGAAGGTCAAAGCGACGAGTTTGCGGCGCTCCCCCGCCATCGCCCGCCGCACGCAGTCTTCAAGCGGGACGACTTCGAATCCGCGTTCCGCGAGAAACGCCATCTGCGCGGCGAAGGTTTCGGGTGCGACGGTGAAATGCGCCGGGTTCCGCCCAACCGAGTGATACATCAGCACGGTCGGCTGGAAACGGCCGGCGGCGGCGCGCAGCCGGAGAGCGGCGCGCACTTCCCGCAAGAAGCCAGGCATACGCATGCCGGGAGTATAGCAGCTTACCGAACGCGCGGCAGGCGTTCGTACAGTTCCAAGATCGCGCCGATCAGCCGCGACAATCCGTGGTGCGTTTCAACCGTCGCCCGGAGACGCCGTCCGATCGCCGCACGATCGGATGCCAGAAGGATCTGGACGGCGTCGGCGACGGCGCGGGCTTCCGGTCGGACGAGGCAGCCATCCGCGTCCGGACCGAGCATTGCCCGGAACGTTTCGTTGGTCACGATCACCGGCCTTCCGCAGGCCATCGCTTCCAAGACCGCCTTATCGATGGCGCCGTTCGGACAGGCGTTCACTCCGATCGTGATCTCGCGATACCGTTCCGGCATCTGCGCATAGGCAACCGGGCCGACGAACCGCACGCGATCGTCAAGGCCGGCTGCCGCCACACGCTGCCGGAGGCCGACTTCATAGGCACGATCGGTCGGCAAGGCCGGCGCGCCCCAGAGTTCCAACACGACATCCACCCCGCGCGTCCTTAAAATCGCCAGCGCATCGATCAGGAGTTCCAGGCGTTTGATCGGCGTGATCCGGCCGACGGCCGCCAGCGTCCACGGCGGCGAGCCCGGCGGAGGCAACTCCCTGAAGAGGCCAGTCGGAATACCCTGGCCGAGCGGACGGAGCTTGCGCGTCGGCAGGGTAAAAGCGCCCGGCACGCTCGTGGCCACTACGGACGACAACCAGGCACCCAGACGCACTTTCCAGTTTCGCGCCCTGTGCGCGAACCAGAGTACGACCGGCTTCTTCGCGCGGCCGAAGAGCAGCCAGCCGGCGATGACGTACTCCGGACACATGTGCGCGAAGACGCCGTCGCAGCCCGGCAGGAGTTCCCTGAGCAGCCGCCGGTACTCCCGCAGCCGCCGCACGCGCCCGATCGGACCGCGACCACCGGGCATCGCAACGACCCGCACGTTGGACGGCAGCGCGCATCGCCCGACCGACAGGGCGATGACCTCCACGCGTTCGCAACGCCTAGAAAATTCGCGCAGCCATTCGTCAAAGAAGCCCAGCGTAGGCGAGTCGGCATCGACGGCCTGCGTGACGATCAGCAGCTTCATGCACCTGCGACCGTTTTCCAAAAAACCACCAGCCGGTCGGCCAGCTCGTCCGGTCCCGGCATCGTTTCGGCGCGGCGGCGGGCGGCCGCGGCCATGAGCGCATGACGACCCGGCTCGCAGATCTCCAGCATCGCCTTGGCGAGGAGATCGGCATCGCCGACCGGCACGATATAGCCTTCCACGCCGTTGCGCGGCAGTTCGCGGGCGCAGCCGACGTCGGTCATCACGACCGGGATGCCGCAGGCCATCGCCTCGGGAATGACGCGGCCCCAGCCTTCGTACCAGGACGGCAGTACGAACGTGCCGATGCGCGCATAGACGGCGTCGATCGCTTCATGATGCGGCACCCATTCCACGGCGCCATCGAGGCCAAGCGCGGAAGCACGCGCTTTCAACGACGTCTCGAGCGGCCCGGCTCCGGCCAGAATCAGGCGTGCGGACGGCCGGCGTCGGCGCACCGCGGCGAAGGCCTCGAGCAGCATCGGGTGGTTTTTTTGCGACACGAAGCGTGCGATACACCCGAAGACATCGGGCGCGGCCGAAGAACGGACCTGGCGCGGCTCGGTGGAAACCGGCACGCGCGCGAGCGGCATGTCCGGGAAACGCCGGCGCAAGTCCTCTTCGATTTTGACGCTCACCGTCCGCACTCCGGCGGCGCGCTTCAGGACGGCCAAGCCGAGCGGAAAGAGCAGGCGGTTCCTGAAACGTTCTTCCCGCCAATGCGATGAAAGAAACACCCCGCCGTGCTCTTCCACCAGAAGTGGGATGTCCAGGCGACGCGCGGCAGACCGGGCCACCACGCCCGCTTCGAAAGGGTCCTGCGCCACGATCAGGTTGGCGTGAAAAGAACGGGCGGCTTTGGTCACCGCCTGCGAAAGCCGCCGCGGCCGGAAGATGGCGGTGCGCACGTCAACGACTTCGACCCGGACGTTGACGGAAAGATCGACGGCGACGGCGGCCTCCCGGGCGAGGCACACGAGATGGAGACGCGCGACGCGCGTACCATAGGCGCGCATGCGCGCGGCGGTGCGCGAAGCGGGATCGGCGGCGGTTGGATCCCGGCTGACCAGCACGACGCGCAGACCCGGCGCGCCGAAAACCGCTTCGGCCGTCTTTTCAATCTGGCGATCGATCGCGAACGGAGCGAGACTGTCCTTGCCCGCCTGGCCGCAATCGCGCGCGAAGGCCGGATCTTCGAGGAAACGCAGGAGCGCGTCCGCCAGCGCGTCGACGTGTTCCGGATCGACCAACAGGCCGTTTTTTCCATCAACGATCAGCTCGGCGTTGCCGCCGGCGCGGGTGGCGACGATCGGCGCCCCGCAGGCGGCGGCCTCGACCAGCTGGTGAGAAAAACCTTCGTACGAACTCGCCAGCGCGAAAATGCCGCTTTCGGAAACCAACCGCAACAAAGCCTTCCGTTCGAGACGCCCAACGAAGGAAACGCTGTCTTCAAGCAACGGCGCGGAAGCGAGTGCCCGCAGGCGTTCGAGTTCGGGCCCGTCACCGGCGATGAGCAGCGTGGCGTCCGGCACACGCTCGCGGATGCGCGGCATCGCCTTGATCAGCAGATCGAAATGCTTCCATGGCACCAGCCGTCCCGCCGTCACGATGCGATGCGGATGCACGGCCGACCTTGCGGAAAATTCCGGCGGTTCGACACCGTTATATACGGTGCTGATCCGTCCGCTCGGCACGCCCCAGGATTCCACCACGCCGGCCAGGTAACGGCTCGGCGCGACCACCCGATCGGCCTGCCGATAGACGAAATGCTGCAGCGCGCGCGCAAACCGGAGACCGGCCGGAAGGCGGCGGTCGTGCTGGAACGTTTCGAGGGATTCCCGGTAGCCGTACGTTACCTGCGCCCGTTCCCAGGCGAAATCGCCGGCAATGCGGACGATCAGGCGGCGGCGACGCAGCCGCGCCACCATCCAGGCGGGCAGCCCAGTGGCCACACCGTCCTGGGCGAAGATTGGACCCGGTTCGCGCGTGACGCGCCAAAGCGCCACAAGAAAAGCGGGCACCCGCCTCCAAGCCGGGAGCGTCCGCGGGATGCGCCGCACTTCGTATGTCCTGGCATCGCCTTCGGTCCGGTCGGCGTAGGTCACGACGGTCACGCGGTGCCCACGCGCGCTCCAGGCTTCCGCCAGCAGCGCAACCGAATTGGCCGGACCGCCGATATCCGGGGGGAAAATGCCCGTGGCGAAAATCACATGCATGTCTGTTATAGTGTACCCAGCGCGCTTTTTGAGCGTCAAACATGACGGATGCCAAACCGAAACTCCTGCTGATCCTCACCTCGTCCGCCTGGGGCGGCGCCGAACGCTACGTCGCGCGTCTGTCCGGCGCGGCCGGCGCCGACTTCGACGTAACGGTGGCGGCCGGCGCGTCAAAACGGCACGAGCTTTTCAAGGCGCTGGCGGCCGGGGTGCGTGCGATCGAGCTGCCGGAGCTCGTCCGTCCGATCGCGCCGTTGCAGGATCTGCACGCCCTTTTCCGTCTGCGCCGACTCATCGACACGGAACGGTTCGATCTCATCCATGCCAACAGCAGCAAGGCGGGACTGATCGCGACGCTGGCCGCCCGCCTTTCGCACCGCCGACCTCCCGTCGTCTATACCGCCCACGGCTGGGGTTTCATGGAAAAACGTTCCTGGCTGTTCCGACAGCTGGTCCTGTGGAGCGAACGGCTGGCCGGTTGCTTCCGCGCCGCCACGATCGTGCTGACGCGGGGCGAATACGACACCGCGCTCCGGTACGGACTCTCGACGCCAGAGCGTCTGCGGATGATCCCGATCGGCATTGATCCGACAGAAATGATCTTCCTCGACCGGGAAACCGCCCGAAAGGAATTATCCGACCGATGTGGAAGCGCGTTGCCCGCCCGCCTGATTGGAACGATCGCCAACGCCTATCCCTCCAAAAATCTTCCCGGCCTGCTGGAAGCGTTCGACGCGCTGGCGGACGAAGTGTCCGATGTCGGACTTGTCATTCTGGGCGACGGTCCGGACATGCCTGCCCTGCGCGCATCGCATGCACAGCTCCGCCATCGCGATCGCGTCTTCCTGCCCGGCGCAATGCCGGAAGCCGCGCGCTATGCGAAAGGCTTCGACCTGTTCGTTCTCGTCTCCACCAAGGAAGGCCTGCCGTTCGCCGTGCTGGAAGCTTCTTTGGCCGGCATTCCCATCGTCGCCACGCGCGTCGGTGCCCTGCCCGAACTTATTCAAGATGGGGAAACCGGGCTGCTGATTCCGTCCGGCAACGCGCCGGCCCTGACCGCGGCGCTCCGTTCGGTGCTCGAAGACCGGCACCTTTTCCAAAAACTCAAAAACGGTTCCCCGCGCGTGGCGGAGAGCCGTTCCGGTTCTGCGATGATCGATGCGACGCTTGCCCTCTACCGCCGTCTCATTCCCCGTTCGCGCTGATTTGCGCCCGTCCGGCTTCGATCGTGGCGATCAGATCGGCTTTGTCCGGATAGAGGGTGCGCGCTTCGGCCAACAAGGCATCGCTTTTGGCTTTTTCCCCAAGCGCCCACTCGGCGACCGCGCCGGTCAGATCCCACTGAATGTTGCGCGTCCCGAAGCGGACAGAAGCCTGCTGGAGCGCGCGTAGATCCTTCCAGCGCTTCTGGTTCAGCAGATGGAGCGTGCCGTATTCGACCTGGCCCCAGGCATCCGAATCTTTCTTCACTTCTGGATGATCGGCCACCAGTCTGGCGGCTTCTGACGGATCGCCGAACTCGAGCTGCCAACGGATCTCCCAGGCGTCGCCGATCGGTTCTTCCGGGTCAAGCGTCTTGATGCGTTTGATGTGCGCCTCGGCCCCGGAGAGATCGCCCTTTTCCCAGGCAATCTGCGCCAGGATCGTCTCGACCTCCTGCCGGTTGGGCGAGAGCTGCGACATCAGCCGGGCGTCATCTTCCAGCGCCTGCTGCTGCACGGACGTGCGCGGATGGAAGCTGAGATAAGAAACCGTGGTGACCAGCGCCTGGACGAAATCGGTGCGGTTATGCTGCAAGAGGCGATGTTCTTCCTCGGTCATCTTGATCAGGATCGGCTTGAACGGGCCTTCGAGGTATTCGCCGCGCGCGCGGCTGAGATGCGACACCAGGGCGCGCACATGGCGCTCGTAATACGGCGTTCGCAGGGCGCGCAGCTCGTTCCATTGCGCCTCCCACTGCGCGGCGTCGGCGCTCGACTGCTGGAGCGTGACGATCATTTCAGCCGTGATGCGCGTCGCCCCGATCGTTCCGACGACGACACCGTAGAGGCACCAAAAACTCACGGCGGCCGCGAGCAGGAAGATCGGCACCGCGGCGATCGAGCTTTCGTCGGGACCGGAAGCGGCCGGATCCGTCCGGCCGGCATCGGCGGCGATGAGCGCCAGCATGAAGAAGAGCGCCATGTACGACATCGGCGTCTCGAAGATGAACAGGTTGGTGGCGACCTGCGAAATCGCGGCCACGAAGAGCGCGGCGCCGGAAAGCCATTCCGCTCTTCCCTTGCGAAGCGCCGAGCGCATGGCGCAGAACAGCATCGCCAGATAGGCCAGGAGGCCGAGCGCGCCGAGGTTATGCAGCATTTCCAAGACCAGGTTGTGCGGGCGGTCCTGGCGCGTTTCGTATTCGGAAAAGCGCAGCGTGTGCGGATCGTAATTCAGGTAGTAGCCGTCCTCGAAATTCTCCGGCCCCCAACCCAGAAGCGGGCGCTGGCTGATCCCTTTGACGGCATTTTTCAAAAGCAGCGTGCGCGAACCGGTCGTTTCCTGCAGGTATTGGATCGAAAAACGGTGATCGTACAGCCAGCGGTTGACCGGACCGATCTTCTGGCCGGCGAAATAGCCAACGACCGCCAGCGCGACGAGCGCGAGCCCGGCCATGCCGATCTTTTTCCCCTTGCCCTGAGCGCGGAAAGCGAGAATCAGCGCCGCGAAGAGCGTGCCGACAAAGACGCCGACGACCGCACCTTTGCTCTGGGCGGAGACGATGCCGGCAAGGATCAGGAGCCCGGCCGCGCACCACAGCCAGCGCAGTGAAGATTTCCAGTGCCGCCGCACCAGCCAGCCGGCCAAAAAGAGATGCGGCACCAGATACTGGCCGAGATAGTCGGGATTGCCGAGCGTGGCCGAGCCGCGCCCGTCGGAACCGGCCGCCGGCGCAGCGACCTGATGCAGCGCCTGGAGCGAAAGCACCGAGGCGGTGGCGATGGCCGCGACGATCGGCTGCGCCAGGACTTCCCGCCAGACGGCGCCGGCCATCAGGAAAAAGGCGAGGAGATGGTACTGGAAGAACATGCCCGTCAGGCGGTCGGGCTTCGACCAGAGGCTTCGGCTCAGGTTATCGCCAAAAAGCATCGCCAGCGTGGCGACAGCGAAGTAGGCCAAAAGCGCATACAGGAACGGATTTTTGGAGGGGCGGAATTCCCTGCGACGAAGCGCTAACAGGACGTACACCGGAAACAGCACTTCGACCAGGATTTCGAAGCTGAAGACCTTGCCGGTCACCCACGGATAGAGATGATTGAGCCAGACCACGAACGGCAGCGCGAAGACCGCGAACAAGCCGTAGCGGACGGCATACAGCAGCGCTTTGTCGAACGGTTTCATTCCAGCGGTCGGCATAAAGGATAGGCAATGGAATAGAGGTCCCCGGCACCCATGATCAGTATGATAACATCTTTCGTCTTCTTCTTCTCCAGAAGTCTCAGCGCAGAGTGCGGGTCGGCCGCATACGCCGTCTTCGCGACCCTGCCGCGCGCCTCGATCGCCTGGAGCAGACGGCGCGATGAAATGGCGTCCGGACCTTCCTCGCGGCCGGTGACGCTATAAATCTCGCAGAGGACAAGATCGTCGACTCCGTCAAAAGCGGCCACGAAGGCGTCGAAAAGCCTGCGGGTCCGGTCGTGGTGGTGCGGTTGGAAGGCCAGGATGATCTTGCGCCCGGGATAAAATTCGCGCGCAGCCCGAAGCGTGGCTTCGATCGCGTCCGGCGTATGGCCGTAGTCGGAGATGACCGGCGCGCCGACGCGCTCCCCCACTTTCTCGAACCGCCGCCAGATGCCGGAGAACTCCGTCAGCGCGGTCCGGGCCGCGTCTTCGCCGGCACCGAGCGCGCGGGCGGCAGAGAGGGCCGCAAGCGCGTTTGAAACGTTAAAGGCACCCGGCACGCGGAGTTCGAGTCCCCGCCAGACCGTGCCGTCCGTCCAGACCGCGTCGAACCGCTGGAGGCCCGCGGACGCTTCCAGACGCTCCGCACGCAGATCCGCGCCGGGCGCGAAACCGAACGTCGCGGCGCTCTGCGCCGATGCTGCGTAGGCCTCGCGGCTTCCCGCATCGTCCGCGTTCCAGATCAAAAGGCCGTTGTCGGGAAGTTTCGCCGCGAAGGCCCGGAAGGTCTCCTCGATATGTTTCAGGTCGCGATAGTAATCGAGATGATCTTCAACGATCTTGGTGGTCACGACGAGCGACGGCGAAAGGCTCATGAACTGCGCGCGGTATTCGCAGGCCTCGACGACGAACAGTCCGCCCTTGCCCGGACGCAGGTTGCCGTATTCGAAGCCCGGCACGCGGCTGCCGACGATCGCGAGCGGATCGAAGCCGGCTTTTTCCAGGATGAGCGCCAGCATGGCGGCGGTGGTGGACTTGCCGTTGGTGCCGCAGACCGCGACCGTTTTGTATCCCTGGGAAAGCAGACCGAGAAACTCAAAATAGCTGAGCTGCGGGATGCCGAGCCGTTCCGCCTCGGCGCGCTCCGGCTGCGTTTCCGGCGCGGCCGAAGTATAGATCAACAGATCGAGATCCGGAGCGACGTTGCCCGGCGCCGGGTCCAGGACCGTGATGCCCGCGCGTTCGGCATCCGCCGTGACGACGGAGCGGATCGCGTCCGAGCCGCTGACTTGCTTGCCCTGCAATCTCAAGAATTTGGCGGCGGCCGAAACGCCGATGCCGCCGATGCCGACGCAGTGCACGCGATGGAGATGTTCGAGGTCGAACGCCATTGCCGCCAGACTACCGTTTCCGCTCCCATCCTTGCAAGGAAACTGGGCTTTACAAGCCCCCTCACCGATGGCAGGATACAAGCACGCATTTCAGGAGAACGTTCCATGTCCGATGTCCAAAAGCCAGACGACCACCGGAGTAACGGCGACCGCGCCGCCGAGCAGCGGACGGCGCCGGTCGATCCGGAAACGGTCGAGGTAACCGTCGTTCCGCAACAGGAAAAGCTCCATCCGGTGTTGAGCGGCCATCCGGCCACCAAGCATGCCGTTGACCGAAACAACGCACAGAAGCAGGGACGGGCGGATCGTGTCACCGGTCCGGCAACCAAAGAGGTGCGGGAAGCCGTCCGCGAGGCTGCACCCGATGGACACGAAGCGCAGGTCGACGCCGCCCAGCAAGCCGCAAGAGACGTCGGCGGGAAACTTCCCGCCGAGACGTTCAAAGGCGTGAACGTCAAGATTCCCGGAGAGCCCGACTTCTTCGCTCCGGCCACCGAAGGCGCCGGTGACAAACCACCGACCAGCCCAGGCTCTGCCTGACCCCACGCCCGAGCGCGACGGGGTCGTTTCTTTTTTCGGACGGCGGACAGGCATGATCCTCTGGCAAAAAACGCCCGGCTTCGCTAGACTGGCCCTACTATGTTTGACGCTTACAAAGGTACCCGCGTGCTCGTGACGGGCGGCGCCGGCTTCATCGGATCGCACCTGACCGACCGTCTCATCGGACTCGGTGCGCAGGTCGCCGTGCTGGACGATCTTTCGACCGGCAAGCGCGAGAACCTCGCGCAGCATGAAAGCAACCCGGCGTTGACCTTCGTGCACGGCAACGCCAACGACTGGGCGACGCTCGACCGGGTCTTCGATGAACACCGGCCGGAGTACGTTTTCCATCTCGGTGCCTTCTGCGGCGTGAAGCGGGTCGAAGAATGTCCGCTCGAGGTGCTCAAGGACATCGACGGCATCCGCGCGATTTTCGAGTTTTGCAAAGACCGTCAGGTCAAAAAAATCCTGTTCTCGTCCTCGTCGGAAGTCTACGGCGAGCCCGTCCAGCTTCCGTCGCGCGAGCACGGTATCGTCAATCCGAGCCCGCGCGATCCGTACAGCCTGGTCAAGATGCTTGGCGAGAATCTGACCTACCACTATTTCCACCAATACGGCCTGAAAACCGTGGCGCTCCGGTTCTTCAACGTCTACGGCCCGCGCCAGGAAAGCTCGCCCTACGGCTTCGTCGTCAGCATCTTCCTCGACCGGGCCCTGAAAGGTCTGCCGCTCCAGATTTTCGGCGATGGCAGCGCCACCCGCGATTTCGTTTTTTACCGCGACAACATCGACACGCTGCTGACCGCTATGCTGAAGGACGAGACGAACGGCGAAACGATCAACGTCGGCAAAGGGGTCCCGACGACCATTCAGGAACTGGCTGAGCAGGTCGTCAAACTTACCGGCCGTGATCTGAAGATCGACTATCTGCCGGTCCGCAAGCTGGAGATCAAGTACCGCACGCCGGACGTCGGTCGGATGCACGAACTGATCGGCACGCAAGCCGGGACGCCGATGGAAGACGGTCTGCGGGAAACGTACGCCTACATGCAGAAGAAACATGGAGCCGCGTAAGCGTATCGTCATCTTTGCGGCGTTCTACGAACCGTTCGTCTCCGGCGCCGAACGGATGGTCGTCGAGACCGTCCGCCGCCTGGCCGGGCGCTTCTCGATCGTCGTGGTGACGGCCTGGCTCGATGCGAAGCTCCCCCGGCAAGAGACGAAAACGCTTGAGGACGGTTCCGCGTATGAAATCGTCCGTCTCGGTTTCGGACGGAAATGGGACAAATACCTCTATCCCCTGACCGCCGCGCTCTGGACGCTCGGCAAGCCCCACGACCTCGTGCATGCCGTGATGGAATCCTACGCCGGTGTGGCGCTTTGGGCGTATCGACTGATCGGCGGCGTGAAGCCGACCATCCTGACCCTCCAAAGCGGCGATCTCGATATGCCATCGAAACGCGGCCGCCCGTTTCAGCGGATCGTCTGGAAAGGCATACATACCTCGCCGACGGTCGTGGTCGGTATTTCAAAAGCGCTGACCGAACGCGCCCGGCGGCTGGGCGCGCTCCGCACGATGACGATCCCGAATGGCGTCGATTTCGGGCATTTGGCAGGCATACCACGCGGCGAAAAAATCCCGCACCGCGCCGTGACGGTCGCGCGCCTTTCGCCGGAGAAAGGCCTGCCGTTCCTGATCGAAGCGATGGCGGACGTGCGCCGCGCGCTGCCGGACGCCGAGCTCATCATCGTCGGCGGCGGAGCGCTCGAACAGGAACTCAAGGCGCTCGTGGCCACCCGTGCGCTCCAGGATGCCGTCCGCCTCCTTGGCGCCAAACCGAACGTTGAAGCCATGGCCGAAGTCGCCAAAAGCGGCGTGTTCGTGCTGCCCTCGCTGGGCGAAGGGCTCGGCATCGTCCTGCTCGAAGCGCAGGCGCTGGGCGTTCCGGTCATCGGAACGAACGTCGGCGGCATTCCCGACGTCATCGTGCATGAAAAAACAGGCTTGCTCGTACCGGCTTCGGATGCGGGGGCAATCGCCGCCGCGATCGTGCGGATCCTGAAGGACGGCGCGCTGGCCGGCCGGATGGTCGCGGAAGCGCAAGCGCGGCTGGAAAAATTCGATTGGAACGCGATCGCGGAACACTACGCGGAGCTGTATCAAAAAGAGATGCGCTAGGAGCGCACCTCGACGAGTTCAAGCCGGCGGCAGGCGGCAATGATCGGCTCGACGTGTTCGGCCTTTCCGCCCTGTTCCGGATCGAAACTGACCGAAACGATCGAATTGGCGCCCTGTGACTCGATCTTGCAGGCCTCGACGAGCAGCCCGCTGTGGCGCGCACCCAGATGGCGTCCGTAGTCGGTGATGATGCAGACCGAACCGACATACCCCTCCCGGACGCAGGCGGCCGCAAGCAGGCGCTCGTCCAATAAAACCCAGGGATCGACATCGGCGTTGCCCGAGAAATCAACGAACGCGGGCCGGCGACCAAGCAGCACTTCCGCGCACGGTCCCGTGTATGCTCTTTCACCCTCCCGGTTTATCACGAATCGCGGCGAGCCAGAGTGCATCTTCAGTCCGATCAGCGGAGCCACGTTCGGATGATCAGACGGGGCTCTCAGACATCCCTCGAGGAATCCCTTTTTGAACGTGACCGCTTCGATGACCCGCGCAAGGCTTTCGTGATAGGTGATCGGATTGCCGACGTGGCAGCCGAACCGACGCTTGACCAAAGAACTCATGTCTTCCTCCTTGATGGGGAGCGTACAGGACCGAGCCGAACTGTCAAGATCCTGATGAACGCATCGGCACCCTATTGCCACGGCCAGGCAGCTAAGAGCGCACCTCTTCGGTGAGCTGAGGAAATGTCCGACAGAGCCGGAGAACGGCCTCGAGATTCGAGAGTGCGCCCCCATAGGCGACCTTATAGCGGGCGAGGACGCTGAGACATCCGGGACGGTAGGTGATGAAACATTCATGGGCATAGGCAGCGTTCATTCCTCCTCCGCCTCTGCCGTCACCCAGGGCGAATTGAAGCCAGCCCGTATAGCCGTTGTTGAGACAAAGCGTCACGGCACCGATCGCCTCGAGGAATGCCTGGGAGCCGCCCTTGCCCGCCTCATTGAAGTGAATGTTCCTTGGAATTTCTCCTTTCAGGAGAAGCGGAAAGACGGATGTACGCGCTGGCGGACCGTTTTTTCCCATGCCCGTATCCACCAACGCGATTTCCCGACCCCGAAGCTCCACGGTGGCGCCGAAAGGCACATCCGGGCGATCCCTGCCGCGCAACAGGCATAAGTCGCCGGAGACCCAGTTCCACGTTTTGGGAATGGCCTGCACAACTTCGATCGCGATTCCCCTGAATGTTTCTGCAACTTCCCGACGGGAACCCCGGAACGTATGACTGACCGATGGCTGCATGCTGCGCTCCTCCTGGAAGGTTCATACACCGGAAATTTTCTCCTGTCAATCCGCGCTGGCGCACATTCATGATTCAGCGTACACTTGATCTCTTCCATTCATACGTTGCCACAGCCCATGTCAACGCTCCCCCGCCTGATCGCCGCAGATCCGGACATCGCCCGCCTTATCCACCGGGAAGTTTCCCGCCAACAGGACGGCCTTGAGCTGATTGCCTCGGAAAACATCGTCTCGGAGGCGGTCTTGGAGGCGCTCGGCTCGCCGCTCACCAACAAGTATTCCGAAGGCTATCCCGGCAAGCGCTACTACGGCGGCAACGACATCATCGACGAAATCGAAACGCTGGCGATCGAACGGGCCAAAACCGTGTTCGGGGCGGAACACGCCAACGTTCAGCCGCACGCCGGCTCGCAGGCCAATATGGCCGCCTACCTGGCGCTGGCCGAACCCGGCTCGACGATTCTGGCGATGGACTTGGCGATGGGCGGCCACCTGACGCACGGTTCGCCGGTCAACTTTTCCGGTAAGCTCTTCAAATTCGTCCACTACGGCGTCCGCCGCGATACGCACCGGATCGACATGGATGAGGTTCGTTCGATCGCCCGTGAAGCCGGACCGAAAATCATCGTCGCGGGATTCACCGCCTACCCGCGCGCGCTCGACTTCGCCGCCTTCCGTAGCATCGCCGACGAGGTCGGCGCTTTCCTGATGGTCGACATGGCGCATTTCGCCGGGCTGGTGGCCGGCAAGGCCTTTCCCGACCCGATTCCGTACGCCGACGTTGTCACCACCACCACGCACAAAACGCTGCGCGGCCCGCGCGGCGCGATGATCCTCTGCCGGAAGGAAGACCGCCTGCGTTCCGGCGACAAGAAGAACCTGGCACAGAAGATCGACAGCGCCGTTTTTCCGGGCATGCAGGGCGGGCCGCTCGAACACGTGATCGCCGCCAAGGCCGTCGCTTTCGGCGAAGCGCTCCGGCCGGAATTCCGGACCTACCAGGCGCAGGTCGTTGCAAACGCCCGCGCGTTGGCCGAAGCGCTCGCGCAGCACGGAGTGCCGGTCATCACCGGCGGCACTGACAACCACATGATGATTGCCGACGTGACCGGGCTGGGCATGACCGGCAAGCCGGCCGTCGTCGCGCTCGACGCCGCCGGCATCTGCACCAACATGAACATGATCCCGTACGATACCCGGAAACCAATGGATCCTTCGGGGCTGCGCCTCGGCACGCCGGCGCTCACCACGCGCGGCTTCAACGAAAAGGAGATGGCACTGATCGGATCGCTGATCGCCCGCACGCTCAGGGCGCCGAACGACGCCTCCACGCGTGAAGAAACGCTGCACGCCGTGCGCGAACTGGCCGCCGCGCATCCGATCTACCCCGCATGGACGGCATGATCCCGACCCGCCCGATCGACGGCCGGGCGCTGGCAAACGGCATCCGGAGCGGAGTCGCCGCGGCCATCGCCCGGCTCGGTTTCACCCCCGGTCTTGGAGTGGTGTTGGTCGGCGACGATCCCGCCTCGCACCTGTACGTCGCATTAAAAGAAAAGGCCTGTCTCGAAGCCGGGATTTTTTTCGCGCGTCGGCAGTTCCCGACCGACGCCGCGCCGCCGGACGTCCTCGCCGCCATCGAGGCATTCAATCGCGACGAACGCATCGACGCCCTTCTCGTCCAATTGCCGCTGCCGCCCCAACTCGATCCCGAGACCGTTGTCGGCGCGATCGATCCGCGCAAAGACGTCGACGGCTTTCATCCCGCCAACGTGCGAGCCTATCTCGAAGGGACCGGTCCGATGCCAGGATTGATCGAGGCGATTTCGACGCTGCTCGACACCGCCGAAGCGCCCGAGCATGGCTTGGCCTGCGTCAAAGCCAACAGCCCCGTTTTTTCGATGCCGCTCGAAACCATGCTCGCTCGGCGCGGCCTGGCGCCGACGGAAGACGGTTCCGCCGCCGATGTGGTCGTTACCGCCATCGGGCGGCCGAGGTCGCTCCGGGCTTCGGATATTAAACCGGGCGCGATCGTCATCGACGTCGGCACCACACGCATCGACGGCAAAACCGTCGGCGACGCGGACGACCTTGCGGGAACGGCCGGAGCCGTCACGCCGGTCCCGGGCGGCGTCGGTCCGATGACGGTGGCGCTACTGATAAAAAGAACGCTCGAACTCGCGCAAGCCCGGCGCAAAGACGAAAAGTCGGTTTACGCGATGCCGCGCAGAATCTCGTAGCCCATGCCGGCCAGATAGGCGGCGATGAGCACCGCCACCACGAACGTCGGAATTTTTAACATGCGCTCCGGATAACGCGCCCGCGCTTTCAGGTAGATCGCGGCGACAAAAATGCCCTCGAGGCCGACCAGCACCGCGCCGACGAATTCGAGAAGGCGCCCGAAGCCGCGGAGGCCGCCTAGGTACAGCAGGAACGGCAGAACGACGGCGGCGAAGACGGCTGGAAGCGGTTTAAATCTGAAATCGAATTGGAATTGCGATTTGAGATTCGCCCCGAAGACGGCATAGGACGTCAGGATCGAGAGGAAACCGGTCACGCCCCCGATGACCGGCAGCGAGCCGCCGAAACGGGCCGTCAGGCCGCCGAGCGTCTCCCCTGTGACGTTCGGACCGAGCGCCGCCACCACGGCCGTGGCGAACAGGAAGGTCATTCCGGCCGCCATGAACGTACCGGCGAGGACGCTGCGGCGCGCGGCGGACGCCGAACCTCCGACGATATCGACGGCTTCCGGCACGGCCGTGAGCCCGCCGTAGGCGAAGAGCACCACACCGTAGGGCAGGAAGGCCTGGGCCGGGTGAAGATGCGCAAGGTTGCCGGCATGGAAAGCCGTGAGCGCGATGCCGGCCAGGATCAGGAACGACGAGAGCTCGGCGACCGTCATCCAAAAATCGAAACGCGACAGGAATTTCGTCCCGCCGAACGCGGCCGCCAGACCGAACACGAACAGCAGCAGCGCGCCGGCCAGCGGCGAAACGGACGCGATCGGCGAGAAAATGGCCGTGACGAACAACCCTCCGAGGATGAGATAGGCCAGCGAACCGCCATACAGGTTCAGAGTCGAGTTGACCGCTTCGACCCGCCCCGAGCTTCGTCCGAGGTAATAACGGACGTAGCCGACCAGACGGTGGCGCCCCGGCGTCACCATGACGATTTCGGCATAAAGCAGATGCGTCAGCGCCACCACGCCGGAGAGCGCGATCATCCAAAACGCGCCGGCGACGTATCCCGCCTTTTCCACCAGCGCCGGCAGGCCGAAAATTCCGGCACCCACGATGGTGCCGAACAGGACAAACGTCGCTTTCCAGGTGCGGCGGCCTGCCGAAGATGCGTCCATAGCCGGTATTCTACCGGTTTTGACGCCCCTATCGCCAGAGCGTAAGATAGTGCCACTATGCCCCCCTCCGGCGACCGCAAACCCGATTTCGTTCCGCCGCATAATTACGAGGCGGAGGCTGCCGTCCTGGGTTCGATTTTGGTCGACAAGGAAGCCATTCTGAAAGTGGCGGACTTGGTGACCGCCGAGGATTTCTACCGGGACAGCCACGGCGCCATCTTCGAGGCGATGCTGACGCTCTACGGCAAATCGGAACCGATCGACCTGATTTCGCTTTCCGACCGGCTGAACGACGCCGGTGCGCTCGAACGCTGCGGCGGACAGACCTACCTGGCGCAGCTGGCCGAAGGCGTGCCGACCGCTTCGCATGTGTTCCATTACGCCAAAATCGTCCAGCGCGACGCCACGCTGCGCCGGCTGATCGGCGCCTCGCACGAGATCGCCCGGATGGGCTTCGACGGCGGCGAAGGCGACGTCGAAAGCCTCCTGGACCTGGCCGAGCAGAGGCTCTTCGGCGTGTCGCAAAAGCATCTGAAACAGAATTTCGTGCCGATCCGGAGCGTGCTGAGCGATGCCTTCGACCGCATCGACGAGCTCCATCGGGAAAAGGGCAAGCTGCGTGGCGTGCCGACCGGCTACCGGACGCTCGACAACCTGCTCGGCGGCCTTCAGGCATCGGATCTTGTTATCCTTGCCGCCCGGCCGGCCTGCGGAAAAACCTCGCTGGCGCTCGACATCGCCCGCCACATCGCCGTCCGTGCCAAGCGTCCGGTCGGCATCTTCTCGCTGGAGATGTCGAAGGAGCAGCTGGTCGACCGCATGATCTGCGCCGAGGCCAACGTCGATCTCTGGAAGATGCGCACCGGCCGCCTGTCCGACCGTCCGGGCGATGACGATTTCCCACGCATCGGCCACGCGCTCGGTACCCTCTCCGACGCGCCGATCTTCATCGACGACTCGGCCAACGTGAATATCATGGAGATTCGCACCAAAGTGCGCCGCCTCCAGAAGGAGCACGGGCAGCTCGGCCTGATCGTCATCGACTATCTCCAGCTGATGGAATCCCAAACCAAAATCGAGAACCGCGTGCAGGAGATCGCCGGCATCACGCGTTCGCTCAAGGGTCTGGCCCGTGAAATGAACGTGCCGGTTCTGGCGCTCTCGCAGCTGTCGCGCGCGGTCGAAATGGGCAAACCGGCCATCCCGAAGCTGGCCCACCTGCGCGAATCGGGTTCGATCGAGCAGGACGCCGACGTCGTGATGTTCATCTACCGCAAGGCCGCCGACCGCAACTTCCGCGCCGAGGACCTGGCCCCGGAAGAGCGGCACCTCGCCGAGATCCACGTGGCCAAGCACCGCAACGGCCCGACGTGCGTGTGCCGCATCTTCTTCGACGAGAACCGCGCGAGCTTCAAGAACCTCGACCAGGACATGGCGACCGCGCCGTCGATGGCCGGAATCGAATAACTTCCATCTATGACGATGTTCAGCAAACTCAAGCAATTCAAGGACCTCCGCGACCAGGCCAAGAAGATCCAGGACGTGCTC
>CAZHHN010000007.1:0-44208 GCA_964532415.1 uncultured Gammaproteobacteria bacterium | reverse complement strand
GGCCATACAAGGCTAGTATAGCTCCTCGGGCGAGCTGTCCTAGTCTTGAACCAAACGAAGTTGCGCGCGTCGAAGCGGCCGGCGGATCGATCCGCAAGCCGATCGCGCGGATCGGCGAGTACGGCTGGATGGCGGTCATCGTCGACAGCGAAGGCAACTGCGTCGCGCTGCATTCGCGGGAACACGCGGAGTAGGGAAGTCCGTCCGGAATAAAAAAGACGCCTCGCGTGCCCGCGGGGCGTTTTCGGTTCAGCGGATTTGCAGGGTGTCGGCTTCGAAGGTGACGCCTATTGGCCCGATCACCACGCGCCTTTCGCCCGCCTGGATTTCTCCGGCATGCATTGCCCGATAGGGCAGAGGATCGGCAGAATCGTTCAAGAGCGCCAGCGTGCGATCGAGGTCTTGCGCGCCAACGTACAGCGCGTAGCCGGCGCCCATGTTGAACGTGCCGTAGGCTCTGCGGTCGTCCATCTGGTTGGTCCGTTGGATGAAGCGCAGCACGTCCGGTACGTCGGGAACCCGGTCGATCCTGTAGGTGAACGCCCGCGGCGCGCGGATGAGCTTGGACCAGCCGTGTCCGGAAATATGCACGGCATAGTGGAGGTCGATCCCGGCATCGAGGCAGCGTCGCACCGCCGGCACGTAGATGTGCGTCGGGGCGAGCAGGGCTGCGCCATAGGACAGGTCGCGGCTGATGCGCGTGTCGTATCCCTCCGGGAGCGTTTTGGCAAGCTCTCGTGCAATGGAAAGGCCATTCGCATGGATTCCCGTGCTCTCGAGCAGGACGATCGCGTCGCCGTCCCGAATGCGGGAAGGCTGCAGCAGGCGCTCCGGCGTGACGAAACCCGTGGCCGAACCGCTCAGGAGCACCGTGCCGGGTTCCACGATCCCGGGCAATGCGGGCGTTTCCCCGCCCGACCAGGCGCAGCCGGCGATATCGCAGGCCTTGCGCCAGCCATGCACGAGATCCTGCGCGCGATCCGTGCGGGTGAACCATCTCGCGTCGTTGGCGGCGACGTGCATCGCGACGGTGAGCGGCTGGACGCCGAGGGTGGCCATGTCGTTCACGATCATGGCCACGGTGCATTGGGCGATCCAATCGTAATAACTCGGACCGGCCGCGTCGGCAAACGCGTCGGCAGCAAGGCTCTTGGTGCCCAGCCCTTCTTCCACATGGCCGAGGTAGATTCCCCACGGGGTCCCGATCAGCTGGGCGCTTTCGCCGCGCGTCCACTCCAGGAAAGAGAAGCCTGGCGGCAAGTTGCCGGAAGTTTTGGCCGCAGTTCGGATGGCCAACTGCTTAAACGGATCGAGCTTTTTGTAGTCCACGCCGAGATCGGCGTAGATGATCTCTTGCCCCATAGGCCTGCCTTTCAAGGAACGTCGGACCGTCCAATCGGCCCGAGGCGGCACCATATCGGCATCGCCGCTTTTCGTCAATGCGCCTGCCACAAACCAAAACCTCCCGCGTGCAGCACGGGAGGTTTTCTGGCCGGGATCGCTTCGGGAAGTTATCCCGTCGCGGCCCGGCGCGCGCCGGGGAGTCCGTAAGCGCCCTTGCGGACGGCGGACTTTCCGCCTTTGGCGGAAGCGGGCGCCAGCTGGGTGTACACCAGGCCGGTTTCCTTTGCGATCTTCTCCCAGTTGAAATAGGTGGCGACGTGTTTCCTCGCTTCACGTCCGGCTTCCGCGCACTGACGCGGATGCGTGATCATCCAGTGGAGCTGGAGCATCAGGTCGCGCAGGTCGTCGAGACGGTAGGTGAAGCCGCGGCCTTCCACGATTTCGAGGTGCTCGGGAATGTCGGAGGCCAGTACGGCCTTACCGTGCGCCATTTTTTCCAGCACCGCCATCGGCAGGCCTTCGGAAGAGGAAGGATGGACGCCGAACGCGGCATGCGCGATCAGGGCGTTCAGTTCTTCGTCATAACGCGCGCCGGCCATGACGATATCCCTGGTGCGGGCGGCTTTGGACCGGAGCTCCCAGACATACGGATCGTCCGCGTTTCCGTCGCCGACGATCACCAGTTTCATGCCGAGCGTGCGCAGGTCGTGGGAGGCGCGCTTCAGGCGCTTCCAGGCCTCGACCAGCTGGTCGGCGTTCTTCGAGCGGATCAGGCGAGAAACCATCACGACGTACCGGCCCTTGTCGAGGCCGAGCGTTTCCAACACCGCGGCGTCTTTTGCCGATGTCCGCGCGAACTTGGCACCGTTCGGAATATAAGCCGCGCGGCAGTCATAGACCTCGCGGCAATAGTGCGCCAGCGTCTTGGAGACGACGATCGTCCTGTGCGGATAATGTGTGGCGGCCCATTCGCCGAACTTCAGGACCAAGCGCGCGAAGCGTCCCCACTTCCTGACCCGCCGTTCGGGGCAGTGGAACGTCACGATCACTTTGGCGTCCGGACGGAAGAGGCGCGGCATCCAGGCGAGCAGCGCCGGGCCGACGCCGTGGTAGTGGTAGATGTCGGCGCCATCCTTCATGGCATGGAGCGTCGAAAGGAAGGTGTGCGTGATCGCGTCGAAGTGCTTGGTCTTGAGCGACGCGAGCGGCACGAGCCGCACGCCCTGATGCGAAAGTTTTCGCGTGCCGGTGTACCAAGGCCGCGTGTAGACGGTCACGTCGAAACCGCGCTTGACGAGACGGGTCGCCAGCTCTTCGACGTGCCGTTCAATGCCCCCGGAGCGGGCCGGGATGCCTTTCGAGCCGATCAGCGCGATTTTCATAACTGCCGAACTTATCAGAATGCGGGCATTTTGTCAAGGGCCAACACAACTGAAAAGGCGGCTCAAAAAGAGCCGTCTTTTCTTCTAAAATTGGCGATTTTATGGCGCAACCAGCGTTCGTCCGGCGGCGTGGGTATCACCCGTCAGGCGGGTCGTCAGCCCGTCTTGGACGGAATGGAGTGCAATGCCCGTCCAGCTGTCGGTACCGTCAAAGGCCGCATTTTCCAGCAACTTCGGGCCGGTGCCAATCTGGCTTTGGATGGGCGTGAGCGCGACTTCGAAAGACGCGCTCGGCGCTTCGAAAGCGCTGCCGGCGTGGGCACCGACCTCACCGATCCGCCAGAACAGGCCGTCTCCGTCCGCGTGCAGCTCGTCGCCGGAGGTCGTCGCCGCGCGGCCGGTCCAGGCCACACCGGAAGGCAGCGTGAACGCGACACGTCCGTCCTGCAGCGCGCTCGAGCCCGTTTCGAGGCTGGCGAAGATCCAGTAGCGCGTCGCCTTGCCGACGCGCGGCGGCAGCGGGCCGCGTCCGATCTGATCGCCGTCGGCCGTGAAGTAACGCGCCGCGACGCGCAGGGAGGCCGATCCCGCGATCCGGGTTTCGACCGCGCCGCCCGGCACGACGATGCCGTCGATGCGCGGAGCGTCGATCAGGAACGTCGCCTGCGGTACGATGCGCAACACCGGATCGGTCGCCTGGGAAATCGTTCCGAGGATCCGTACGTAGGCTTTGCGCTCGCCGCTTTCGCTTGGGGCGAGGTCTCCGGCTGCGTTCGACGTCTCCCAACGCGTACCGGCAATGAACCGGGCATCCGGCGCGATCGAAAGCGTCAGGCTTTTCAGGGTATGATCGCCGTCGTTGCGATAACGGACGATGACCGGCACTTCCTGCCCGGGCTTCACGAAGTCAGGCTTCGGATCGACGAAGGCCGCGGAGACGTGCGCGCCGGCATTCGTCATGCCGACGTTGGCCTGTGCCGCCGAGAGCTCCAGCGGCCGGCCGTGCAGCGTGCCTCGCAGCGTCGCTTCGAAAGAGGCCGGATCGAGAAGCGCGGTGAACCGGCCGGAGAAGCCGAGCACGGTTTCTTCGCCAGGATCGAGGCGGCCGAGTGCGATGCGTCCGTGGGAGATCGGTGGCGTGGCATTTTGCAGCTTGAATGCGCCGTCGGGCCAGCCGGGCGTCAGCGTTGCGTCATCAAAACCATAGGCCGAGCCGTTTTTGATGTGCACCTTGAACACGAAGGTCTGGCCTGGAACGGCGTGGGCGGGGAGATCGAAACGGGTCTCGATCGCGTTTGCCGTCCACGAAAAGTCGCCGTTGGAAAGCTTTTCGTCGCTTCGCCCATCCGCCGTTTTGGCGGCGAAACGCGCGTAGATGCGGTCGGTTTGCGCGGGTCCGAAGAGGGTGCCGCGGAAACGATAGGAAGCCGAGGCGCCCGCAGGCAGGGAGGCGATCGAGATGCTTCCGTCGGCGGCGTTGTAGGCGTCGGGGGAAATCTTCGGCACGAAATTGGCGGGCCATTTGAGCGTCAGCAGGCCGTCCCGCAGTTCACCCTTTCCGACGTTCGTGATGCGCGCCTCGAATCCGGTTTCCTGCCCGGCGACGATTGGAGCATCCGGGACGATCGCGATCCTGAAATCATCCCGGAGCGGGTGATATCCCCAGCGGAAATAGGCGCCCAAGCCGAGCAGCGAGAGCGCAATCGTGACAAGCGCGGCATCCAGCAGAAACACCAGGTGCGCGCGCGAGGTGTACCGCGCGGCGTAGTACTTCTCGTAGTGCCGTCTGGCGCGATGATGGACGCGGTGAAGGATGGACATACGTTTAGAACAGGTTGGAGCGCGAGAGCGCCAGGGTGAAGACGTCGTTGGTCATGGCCAGAATCTCATTTTTGCCGTCGCTGTCAATGTCGCCGACGGAAACGCGCACGCCGCCGCGCTTCGAAGCGTCGAAAGCGAAGAACTGATTCAGGATCCGTCCATGGCCCTCGAACACGCGCACGTGCGGCCCGCCGCCGAAGCCCGGGCCGGTCACGATGTCCTGCGCGCCGTCGCCGTTCACGTCGCCGACGGCCACGTATACCCCGCCTTTGAATTTTTGATCGTAGGCGAAAAATTGCGCTTTCAGGGCCTGATGCGCGTCGAACACGCGCACGTGCGGCCCGCCGCCCGCGCCGGCGCCGGTCACGATCTCCGGCGCGCCGTCGCCATCGGTGTCTCCCACGCCGACGCTGACTCCGCCCCGGAAGGACGGCGCATAGGCCAGGAACGCGTCCGTCGCCGGTTGAAGATCGTCGGTATACAGCCTGACGTACGGCGCTGCGCCCGCGCCGGCACCGACGGCGATATACGCGCGGCCGCCGGCCCGTCCCAGTCCGAGCGTCAGGCCATGAGTCCAATCGTCTCCGAAGGGCGTGACGCTGCGGATGATGTGACCCTGATCGTCGCGGAGTTCGATCCGGTTGCCGATCGCGGTTGCCGTCCGGCTTCCGGAAGCGGATGCCGAATGGAAGCGCGCCAGATCGACGCCGCCCTTTTGACTTTCATCATAGGCGAAGAATCCAGTCCGGCGCACCGCCCCGTTGGCCGAGAGCACGCGCGTGAAAGCGCCGTTTCGGTAGCTGGCGTCCTCGACGTGTTCGAGCGGACGCAGCAGGATCAGTCCATCCTGCGGCGGCACCGTCACGACGCCGGTGATCTCGCCGTTGTTGGTGGCGTGGTCCTGCGCGCCGTTCAGATGCTCGAAATCGGCGTCGAGATCGACGGTCTGCGGTTTGTCGCCGGAATTCACCAGCACCGTTCCGTGCTGGAAATCGCGGCGCCAGACGCCCGGTCTCACCGGCGCGGTCGAACCGGTCAGGTTGCGGGCATCGCCGAGCGGGGTGCCGAGATACGCGCCGTATTCGTCGTACATCCAGGCCTGGCCGTGATCCTGATCGCCGAAATCGAACTGGAAGAATCCGTCGCCCATCAAGGTCGATGCCAAACCGAAGCGCATTTTCCGGAAGTCGTTCCGGTTTCCGGTATTGCCGGTGTTGCTGTTGACCAGGAAGAGCGGGGGATAGCCGACCTGCTTTTCGAGGTTGAGATAACGGCTCATGACCGTCGACCAGCTGCCGTCGTATTCCCAGGGCGTCGGGAACGTTTCGAACATGCGGCCGTTCACATACGGCTGGAGATCCGGATCGGAGTCGCCGTTGGTGACGATCACGGCATCCGGGCCGACCAGATCGCGCGTCGTCTTGAGCAGATGGATCATCCCGGCTTTCCAAAGCCGGTCGGCCGTGCCGGCATCGTCGCGCTGTCCGTCGTTGTTCACGTCGACGTTGCCGCCGTTCAGCCAGGAGATCGTCGCGGAAGTTTCATCATAGAAAATGCCGTCCCAGTCGCCCGAAGCCATGAGGTCGTCTTTCACGAAGCGCGAAAGGGCGTCGCTCCAGCCGGTCGCCACATTATAGGAGAGCGTGCCCGGCCAGACCGACAGGATCTGTCCACCGGCGCTGCGCAGCCGCATACTCTCGTCCGTGCGCGCCTTCAGTTTGGGGTGCAGGGTATCGAGCGGATTGTCGCTCCAGATCTGCGCGTAGCTCTTGGTCGGCACATAGGCCAGGATGACGATGTCGGGATTGAAGCGCCGCAACGTCGCGAAGATGTCGGGATTGAAAATCTGCGCTTCGGCCGGCAGTACCAGCACGTCGTATTTGGCGAGCGTCGCATAATCCGAAGAGGGGAGCGTGATGCCCGCTTTCATGTAATTGTTCGAGATACGCACGAACTTGTCCGAAGCGGTGCGCGCCTGCGCTGCATGCGGAGCGCTGAAACCGGCGACCGAGAAGATCGCCAGAATCGCCAGGCCGATGTAGGGGCTGGGAGTGCGCATGAGGAGGTCGTTTTTGAACCTGATAAGATAGCATTTTAGGGTGCGGTTGTCAATCTCCGGCTGCCGACGCGATCGTGCTCTCATCTGCGGCGCCACCCGCGCGCTTTTCCGGAACTCCGCTCCGCGAGACGCTCCCGCGACACGGGCTCTCGCCGCCGAAGCTGGCGGGCTCGGCCCTCCGCGCTCGGCTCTCGCCTCCGCGAGGGTCGCGTGAGCGTCTCGCTGCGCGGAGCCAGGAACGAATACGGCGGGTGGCGCGCAGGCGAGCTTTTGGACCGCGCCGCGCCCGCCGCAGGCGGTCGACCGACAGGCCGGCGCGAGCGCGGGACGAAAGGTCGCCGGAGCGACGGGACCCGCCGTCAAAGAAAAACGTGTACCTTCACGATCCGGTCTATTTCTCGCTCTCCTTCGATTCAAATACTTTCGGATTCGGGCTGAACAGCTTGTTCCGGATTTTCCACTGTTCGACGAATTGCCCGATGCCGGATGAGGCCAGCTTGTTGCGGACGGTCGGCCGCACCTGCGACCATTTCACCAAGCTTTCGAAGTTCAGCTTATACCTTCCCCGCACGACGACATAGGATATCTCTCCTTCTGTAATAGCCCGTCGGATGGTTCGTGTAGAAATACCGAAAAGCTTGGCGGCTTCAGAAACGGAAACTCGGATGATGCGCGGGGCTGAATCCATGTAGTGATATTATTTGTCTACTCTAGAGTAGACAAATAAAGTAAAAATGTACAAGTGGATAAGGGACGATACTTGAGTTTCATCGCCCCGTTCTCTGAAAGATTAAGGATTTCTGAACATACCTGTTTAAGCGTAAAATTTAGTGGATATGACAAAGGATGATTGACGCTGGATTATCCTCGTGATAGCCTAATGACGTTCAGGCGGACTGTAACGCTAGCCCACTATCCGCCGTCTAAAGGCATGAGCCATCCATTGCGCGACAAATTGTTGCTGTATCGGGTGCGCACGAAGAAGGATCCGGAGGCGTTTGGGAAGATCTACGACTCCTACGCCGGCCGGATTTATCGTTTCGTGTATTTCAAGGTCTCTTCGGTGGAAGAAGCACAAGACCTCACCGCCGACGTCTTCCTGAAGGCATGGTCATACCTCATCGACGAGAAGGGGAAGGATGTGCGTCATCTCAGCGCGCTCCTCTATCGCATGGCGCGCAACCAGGTTATCGACCATTACCGGTCGATGTCCGGCCGTGAGACGCAGCCTCTTTCCGAACACGCCGAAGAGACGGTCGCCGACGCGCGCATGGACCAGCTCAAGGCTGATGCCAAGATCGATGCGCAGCTGCTCGAAACGCACCTGCGCTCGCTCAAGGACGAATATCGCGAAGTGCTCGTCATGAGCTATCTCGACGAGCTTGAATCCCCCGAGATCGCCAGGATCCTCGGCAAGACGGCCGGCAACGTGCGGGTTCTCCTGCACCGCGCCCTCGCCGCCCTCCGGGACGTGGTCGCCTCGAAATTTCCCCAACATGTCGGATCTCCGGATCGTGGAACGGCAACTCAAGTCCCTGAAGCATGAACGTGCGGGCGGCAGCCCGGACGCGCATTGGCTTGCGTCCACGCGCAACACCCTGATGATGCAGATCGGCAACACGGTCGGCGAGAACGCGGGCAAAACCCGTCTCGGCGCCGCTGTCCGCAATCTGAACATCTTTTTCCCGAAAAATTTCGGCGCGCTCATGGCGGTACCGCTCGTCATGGCGCTTCTCATCCTCGGCGCCGGCGCATCTTCTTCCGCCATCGTCGCCGCCGCGCACGATACGTTGCCGGGCGATCCTTTCTATACCGTAAAGCTGGCGGCCGAGTCGGTCAGCTTGATGGCGGCTTCCGAGAGCGCCCGTCCCGAACTCCGCATAGAAATCGCCGGCCGGCGTCTCGACGAGATGGCCCGTCTCTCGGCCAGCGCCGATCCCGAAAAGGAAACGAAAATCGCCAGGGCCGCCGCGCTCTTCTCAAATGAAATGAGTTCCGTCCGACGGGACTTGGCCGCGCTGCAGTCCGGCCGGAATCCCGACGCGGCCGTCCGGATCGCCATGCAGGTCGAATCACGGACTGACCGGTATCAGGCGCTCTTCCAGCATGGACTGCTGACCGACCGTCCGACGCTCCGCATGGCGCTGCTCAGCCTCGACGAGGTATCGGTCAAGGCGCTCGAGATCCTCGTCGACAGGCAAGGTCTCGCCTCCAACACGCTGCCCGAGGCGCAACTCACCTCTGCCGTTGGCCAGAGAATCGACAGCTTTGCCGCGCACGTCGCGGCGGCCGAAGATAACCTTGGCGGGAAAGGCGCCGGTTCGCCGGGATCGATCCTCACGGACCGGGCGCGCGCCGCCGTGGCCGAAGCCAAACAACTGCTGTCCCAGGGCGACTTCCGGGCCGCCGTCCGCAAAGTCAGCGAGAGCGCCGACTTGGTCTCTCAGGCCCAGGGCGCCGAAAGAAAGGCTGCGCCCGCATCGGCAACAAACACGCCCACAACCGGCAGCGCCAGCGCGACGCCGTCCGACAGCGCCTCCTCATCTCACTAATCGCACGTCCGTCTCCGGGACCGAAGCGCGCCCCGCATCCATGCGATGGGGAGCGATCTCCGGTCCAGGAGGATCTCCGGCGCAAGCCTGAAATTTCACCGGACGGGCCCGACAGGGCACACAGGCAATTCTCAAACGTCGAGGCCGCAAGGCCGGATTGCCATCTAATCTTGAAGAAAGGATTCAATATCTTATGACCGATGTCCTCAAAATGAGCCGCAAGGCTCTGACCCTGGGCGTCGTCCTCACGACCATCCTGTGGTCGATGATGGCGACCGTCCTGGTCGCCCCTATGCGTGCGAGCGCCGCTGGCTGCACGAGCGGTACTCTCATCAAGGGCTCTCTTCCCGCCGTCTACTACTGCGGCGCGGACATGAAGCGTTACGTGTTCACGAACGACAAGAACTACTTCACGTGGTACTCGGATTTCTCCGGTGTCACCAAGATCTCGGACGCTGACCTCGCCTCGATCCAAATCGGCGGCAACGTCACCTACCGCCCGGGCGTGAAGATGGTCAAGATTCAGACCGATCCGAAGGTCTACGCCATCTCGCATGGCGGCGCCCTCCGTCCGATCGCCTCTGAAGCCGTCGCTTCGGCTCTGTACGGTTCCAACTGGAACAAGCAGATCGACGACATCTCCGACGCGTTCTTCACCAACTATTCCGTCGGTTCGGCCATCAACGCCGCCGGGGACTACGACAAGAACGCCGAGATGAGCGGTTCGCAGAGCGTCAACGCGGACAAGGGTCTCTCCACGACCACTGTCTCGGGCTCGCTCTCCGTCTCCCTCGCCTCCGACAACCCGGCTTCGGCCACGGTTCCGAAGGGCGCGATGGGCGTCAACATGCTCAAGTTCAACCTGCGCAACAACGGCGCTTCGTCGGCCACGGTCGACTCGGTGACCATCCACCGCGCGGGTCCGGGCTCGACGTCCGACATCTCGAACGTTTACCTGTATGAAGGCTCGACCCGTCTCACGACGGGCCGCTCCGTCAACAGCTCGACGAACGACGCCAACTTCACCGGCCTCAACCTGATGCTCGCTCCGGGCCAGACCCGCACGCTCTGGGTCGCCGTCGACATCTCGACCGGTGCCAACGCCAGCGACGTTCACATGATGATGCTCACCCACGCCCTCTCGGGCACGGTGGAAGCGGCCGGCCAGCCTCTCCTCGGCAACAACTTCTCGCTCTCCGGCGCGACGGTGGGTCAACTGACCATCGCCAAGACCGGCTCGGTCTCCAACCCCAAGCTGGGCGAGATGGGCGCGAAAGTGGCTGAGTTCACGATCAGCGCCGGTTCCCAGGAAGACGTCACGCTCAAGCGCCTGACGCTCTACCAGGCCGGTAACCTGTCCGGAGCCAACATGACCAACCTGACCCTCAAGCAGGCCGGTCTCACGCTCGCCACGGCTCCGAGTTTCGACTCGCAGCTGCACGCGACCTTCGACATGCCGGCCGGATTCCTGCTCAGCAAGGGCCAGACCAAGACCTTCCAGGTCTACGCCGACATCGGCGGTACCGCCCGCGCGGCCGACACGCTCCGCCTGTACGTCGAGGCTGATTCCGACCTCTACGGCGTCGGTTCGACCTTCGGCTACGGCACGACAGTGACGCGCACCGCTTACGACAACAGCGCCAACGACGGCACCGATGCCTCGTGGAGCAGTGTCGAAGCCGGCCAGGTCACGATCGGCTTCAGCGGTCCGGCTTCGGCCAACGTTGCGACCAACGGCAAGGACGTGGAACTTCTCCACTTCACCATTACCGCCAAGTCGAACGTCGAAGTCCGTCATCTTGCGCTGAACATTCTCGACAGTGCGGCCGCCGCCGCCGGCGCCCAGGGTCTCTTGACCACCGGCAACGTCGCCAACTACACCGACATCAAAGTGACGAACGTGCAAACGGGCGTCACGTGGTGGGGTCCGCAGGACGTCTCCGGCACGGATGGCGCTGCGGCTGACCACACCCAGAATCTGACCTACAACGATGTCTGGACGCTCCAGGCCGGTCAGACCTACGAGTTCAAGGTGACGATGGACGTGGCGCAGAACGCCAACGCGGGCGACGCCATCACCGCCACCCTGAACGCCTTCGGTACCAGCGACCTGCGCAACCTGGACAACAACACCTTCCTGACGCCGTCTTCCGACGTCGTCCCGACGGGTGACATCGCGGGCAACCCGATGACGATCCAGGCCGCTGCCCTCGCCGCTTCGCTCAGCGCGACCCCGGTCTCGCAGAGCTTCGTCAAGGGCACCCAGGGTGTGGACTTCGTCGGGCTGAACCTCAAGGCCGGCGATGCCACCAACGTCACCGTCACGGAAGTCGACACCGTCGGCTTCATCGATGCGGATGGCAACAGCAGCGCTTTCGTTGCTGGTGTCGACGTGACGCCGACTCCGGACGTCAACGTGTCGGACGACATCCTCGTCTGCCGCCTGATGGACGGTTCGACTCAAATCGGTCAAGCCAAGTCCCCGGCTTCCAGCTCGGGTACGATGAACTTCACCAACCTGAACACGTCGATTACGGCCGGCATGACCAAGTCGCTCAAAGTCAACTGCGACATCTCGAACTCCGCCTTCCGGAACAGCGATGCCGAAAACATCTCGTTCCACGTGACGGGCGTGACGGCGCAGGATCCTGACGGCAGCAGCGTCTCGGTCACCGGTCTCCCGGTCAACGGATCGAACACCACCGCGGTGACGATCAATGACACCGGCACCATGTCCTACGCCCTCGCTCCGGACGACACCGAGTCCGAAGCCGGTCTCGTGATCGCCGGACAATCCGGCGTGGTCCTCGGCAAGATCCGCCTCACCGCGGCCAACGAGGAACTCAAGCAGACCAAGATGCGCATCTCGCTCGTCACCACGGCCAACTACACCAACCTCGTCGCCATGTCGCTCTACGACGGCTCGACCTTGGTGGCCGGTCCGGTCCCGGTTGACTCGAGCGGTAACGCGGACTTCAGCGGCATGAGCTTCGTCGTGCCGAAGGACGGCTCCAAGACCCTCACGGTCAAGGCCGACCTGAACACGATCTCGGGTGGCGCTCTGACGGGCAAGAACCTGAAGATCACGACGGACCTGACCAGCCCGACCGCCGGCACCTTCGAGTACCGCGGCACCTCGTCCAGCACGGTGAAGACCACCATCAGCACCGCGGACGTGACGGGTAAGGACAAGATCCTCCGCAAGACCAAGCCGACGGTGAGCCTCGCCTCGCTGCCGACCTCGACCCTGTCGAACGGCACTCAGGTCATGTCCCGCTTTACCGTCACGGCCGACTCCGCTCAGCAGTTGTCGCTCAAGACCATCGTCTTCGAGCTCAATCTGAACAACGTCGGCTCGGCTCTCTCGGTCGCCACCACGACGGACAGCAATGTCCGCGAAGTCGGCCAAGGCTCGAACATCACCGGTTCCGCCACGACGTCGGGCACCTGCTCGACCTCCACGTCGGGCACCTGCGATGTCCTCGTGACCTTCGCCAACGAACAGTCGATCGCGGCCGGTACGTCCAAGACGTACGAGCTGCGTCTGACCGTGGCTGGCGCTGATTCTTCCGGCGAGTCGATTGGCTCCAAGCTGCTCGGCGACACCGCGATCGCTACCAACTTCCTCACGGGATCTGGTTCGGCGATCAACGGTACGGCGTACAACTTCATCTGGTCCGACAACTCGTCCATCCCGCACAGCGAAACGGATGTGACCGGTTCCGCCGACTGGACGAACGGTACGTACGTGAAGGTCCTCCCGTCCGACACCCAGACGATGACCCGCTCGTAAGAGCTGACATCCAAGGGTCCGGACACGGACTCGAACGGCAAACCCTCCCGGCAACGGGAGGGTTTGTTTTTGAGGACTCCCCCAGCCCCCTCTTTCAGAGGGGGACTGTTTTGATGTCCTCCCTTGGAAGGGGAGGTGCCCGCAGGGCGGAGGGGTCTACAGAGCGCTCTTGCGTAATTCGAGCGGTCTTTGTTTATCTGGTCAGATGATACTTGTCGGTCACAACAAAAAGATTTTCCTTGATCGCCGTCGTCAATTGCGTAAGCGGCAGACGGATGCGGAAATGAGGCTTTGGCAGCGCCTTCGGGGGAAACGTTTTCTGGGTTTGAAATTCTGCCGACAATACGGCGTCGGCCCTTACATTCTTGACTTCTTTTGTTTCGAAGCCCACTTGGCGATAGAAATCGATGGCGGTCAACATGCTACGCCGGCACAGGCGGCGTACGATGCCGAACGCACGGCATTTCTTGAAGCTTCAGGTCTCAGCCTGCTCCGTTTTTGGAATCATGAGGTGATGCGTACTCCTGATTCGGTCCTGGAGAAGATCAGATCTGTCCTTCAAGACTTACCCCCGACCCCCCTCTTTCAGAGAGCGGAGCCACATGTCCTCCCCTGAGAGGGGGTCCCTGTAGGGCGGGCTGCTTCGATATCCTCCCCTGAAAGGGGAGGTGCCCGAAGGGCGGAGGGGTCTTTCGTAGCAGTCTCCAACACGGACGCGTCTTCCCAAGCTTGACGCCCGTCTCTTGCCTGTGCGAGGACAGGCACGTTATTCTTTACCCCCACGCCCATGTTGACGTCCAAAGATATCCAAAGGATCGGAGAAGAGGTTGAGCACATCATCGAGCAGAACATCGCGCCGCAACCGGAGGAAATGAGGAACGATATGCAAGCCGTCCGAAACGGACTTCAGGGAGTTCGGGATGAACTCCACGATGTTGGTCGTCATGTCAATCGCGTCGACGGCAAAGTCAACATTTTGGTGAACGTCCTGCGCGAGAAGCGCGCCATTTCGGGATCCGACCGGGATCGCGTCATGGTTTGACCGCGCGCTCCGGCGTGCTACACTCATGATACTTCACGGCGGAAACGATGGATGATGCCAGGCTTTCATCCCTGAGAAAGGCGTTGACGGCCGTCCTGATCGGGACGGTCTGTTTTTTCGAACCGCTTTCCGTCCTGGCCGCCATCCCGAACGATCCTGAGTATCATCGCGAATGGTACGCCGATGCGGTGCGGCTGCCAGCAGCCTGGGACTTCTCCAAAGGCTCGCCGACGGTGACGGTCGCCGTGCTCGACAGCGGCGTCGACCTCTCGCATCCCGATCTGCGGGACCGCATCTGGAAGAATTCCGGCGAGATTCCCGGCAACGGCATCGACGATGATCGGGACGGGTACGTTGACGATATGCACGGCTGGGATTTCGTCGATAACGACGCCGATCCCGATCCGGACGTACAGACGGGCGGGCCGCAGGAGGGAACCCAGCACGGTACGCTCGTGGCCGGCGTGATCGCGGCGGCGGGCAACGACGGCCTCGGCATCGCCGGCGTCGCCTGGAACGTCCGCCTCATGCCGCTGCGCGTGCTCGACAGCCAAGGCAGCGGCGGCACCCAGCAGGTCGTGCGGGCCGTGCGCTACGCCGTGGCCAAGGGCGCGAAGATCATCAATTTCAGCTTCACCGGACCGGGCTACAGCCCGGCGTTGGCCGATGCGCTCCGTCAGGCGCACGATGCCGGCGTCCTGATCGTGGCGGCGGCCGGCAACGAAGGCGATACCGAACGCGGCGGCGATCTCGACGTCTATCCGGCCTATCCGGTCTGCTATCGCGGCGCGCAGGACCAGCCGATCGTGCTCGGCGTGGCCTCGCTCGACCGCGCCGGTGCCAGATCCAGCTTCTCCAACTACGGCTTCTCCTGCATCGGCCTTTCGGCGCCCGGGGAAAACTTCTATGCCGCCCAGGCCTTCCGTCCCGGCGTTTCCGGCTTCGAAGCGCCCTACGGCGACGGCTGGTCCGGTTCCTCGCTGGCGGCACCGCTCGTTTCCGGCGTCGCTGCGCTGCTGGCGTCGATGGCGCCGAAGCTCACGCCCGACCAGCTGCGTGCTTTCCTGACCGGCAGCGCCCGCGACATCAACGCGCTGAACGGCCGCTATGCCGGCTACCTCGGCGCGGGAGAGCTCGATGCCGCCGCCGCCGTCCAAGCCCTCCAGCGGGTGCTTCTCGGGATCGACCCGATGCCGTCGTCCGCGTCTTCGAAAGAGGATTCGCATCTGATCAAACTGGCCAACAATCCCGCCGTCTATTATCTCGCGGCCGACGGCAGGCGCTACGTCTTTCCGAACGAGAAGGTCTACCGCACCTGGTTCAGCGGTTTCCCGGCGATCCGCGCCCTCACGGCCGCCGAGATGGCCGCCATCCCGCTGGGCGGCAACGTGACCTATCGGCCGGGTGTGCGCATGGTCAAGATCCAGACCGATCCGGCGATCTACGCCGTCGCCAAGGGCGGCACGCTCAGGCACGTCGCTTCGGAGGCCGCCGCCGCCGCGCTCTACGGTCCGGACTGGAACCGGAAGATCGACGACCTCTCCGAGGCGTTCTTCGTCGACTATCGGATCGGCACGCCGATCGGCTCGTATTTCGACTACGATCCGACCGCGGAGCGCGAGCGCGCGCCTTCCATCGATCGCGAAAAAAACCTGTTGCCGACCGCGAAATAGGCGTGTAAACTGGCAGGACAAGGCGTAATGCCCTGTTTTCCTATGGCTGAAGAAAAACGCGTGGTGGTCGTGACCGGCGGCACCGGATTCATCGGTTCGCACCTGTGCGAGCGCCTTCTGGCCGACGGCCAGCAGGTCATCTGTCTCGACAACTTCATCACTTCCGAAGTGGCGAACATCGAGGCGCTGCTCAAAAACCCGGATTTCGAATTCATCAGGCACGACATCAACCTGCCGATCGATCTGGCGTCGTTCCCGGAGCTCGAGCGCTTCAAGATCAACGTGCGCGGCGTCCAGGAGATCTATCACCTGGCCTGCCCGACCTCGGCCAGGCAGTTCGACAACCTCCGCATTCAGACGCTCCTGGCCAATTCGGTCGGCATGCGCAACGTGCTGGACCTGGCCGTGAAGCACAAAGCGCGCCTGCTCCAGGCTTCGACGGCGGTCGTCTACGGACCGCGGCGTGCCGATGGCGCGCGCTTCAGGGAAACCGACGCCGGCGTCACGAATCACGCCTCGCCGCGTGCCTGTTACGACGAAGGCAAAAAATTCGCCGAAACGGCCTGCTTCACCTACGCCTCGGTCTTCGGGCTGGACGTCCGCGTCGCCCGCATTTTCCGGACCTACGGCCCGCGTCAGCGCATCAACGACGGCGAAATGATCCCGGACTTCGTGGTCGACGCCCTCGAGGGCCGCGATCTCATTATCTACGGCGATGAGGAGTTCAGTACCGCGCTGTTGTATGTCACCGACCTGGTCGACGGCTTGCTGCGCCTGATGCGTCTGCCGAAGAACCCCGGCCCGGTCAATTTCGGCGGCGACGAAGACTTGCGCCTGTCCGACGTGGCCCGGCGCGTCATCGCCATGACCCAGTCTTCCTCGAAACTCGTCTTCGAGCCGCCGCTGCTGTTCATGACGGCGCTCGGACTGCCCGACACGCGCAAAGCCGTCGACGAGCTCGGTTGGATTCCGCTCGTCCGCCTGGAAGACGGTTTGAAGCGCTCGATCGAATATACGCTCGTGACCAAGGGTCTCGCGCGCAACCTCTGATTACGATGCGCGTCATTGTCATTCCCGCCTATAACGAAGAGCCGAAGGTGGCCGAAGCGGTCCGCGGCGCGCTTCAGGTCGCCGACCGCGTGCTGGTCGTCGACGACGGTTCATCCGATCGCACCGCCGATATCGCCGCCGCCGCCGGGGCGACGGTCGTGCGCCATCCGGTCAACCGCGGGTTGGGCGGCGCGCTCGGCACCGGTATCGTCGGGGCGCTCCGGATCGGCGCCGACGCGATTGCCACGATGGATGCCGACGGCCAGCATCGCCCGCAGGACGTTCGGCGCGCCTTCGAACGCTTGGCCGAAGGCGACGCCGATTTCGTGATCGGCTCCCGCATGCTCGAAGGCAGGGGAAACATGCCGTTCGGGCGTCGTCTCGCCCAGCGGCTCGGCAACGCGCTGACCTATGCGCTTTTCCGGCGCTGGGTTTCGGACAGCCAGAGCGGGCTCCGCGCCATGACGCGCGCCGCCGCCGAACGCATCGAGCTTCGCGCTTCGCGCATGGAAGTCTCCTCCGAATTCGTGAAAGAGATCGTCGACAAGGAGCTGAAGCTGGTCGAAGTGCCGATCGAGGCGGTCTACACCGACTACTCGCTGTCCAAGGGCCAGAATTTTTCCGTTGGACTGCAGACCGCCTTCCGGCTGATCCTGCGCCGTCTGCGCGGCTGAACTATGAGCGTCATCCAGATCGTGCTGATCGTCATCGCCGTCTGCGGTTTCGGTTCGGCCGTCGCGCGCTTCCGGCGCGGAGGCCTGCCGTTCCCGCAGCTCGCATTCTGGTCGCTTCTTTGGGGCGGCGTCGTGGCGGTCGTGCTGCATCCGCAATCCGCTTCGTTCCTGGCGGCGCGGCTCGGCGTCGGGCGCGGCGCCGACGTCGTCGTTTATCTGGCGATCGCCCTGCTTTTTTATCTGCAATTCCGCCTGTTCGTCCGTCTGGAGGATCAGGAGCGTCAGATCACCGCGCTGGCGCGCGCGCTGGCGCTCAAAGATTTGAAATAAGACACATGCGCGTCGCCGTGGTCGTTTCGACGTTCCCGCCGTACCGCGGGGGCATGGGTGATGTCGCCGCCGCGCATGCCGAAGCGCTGCGGGACGCCGGTCACGGGGTCGTCGTGTTCGCGCCCGGCAGCGGCCTTTCACCGCTGCTGCGCATCGGCAACGCGGCAGTCGTGCCGCAGCTGTTCTGGAAATTGAGAGGCTTCGATGCCGTCGAATTGCACTACCCGTTTTTCGGAGGCGCCGAATGGGTCTGGTTGTGGAAGAAATGTTTCGGCCGCCGCGCGCGTCTGGCCGTCATGTATCACATGGATACGGTCGGTCGCGGCCTGCACGGGTTCCTGTTCCGCTGCTACCGCCGGTTGTTCCTCGGCGCCGTGATGCGGGCGGCCGATGCGGTTCTGGTCTCCAGCCGGGAGTATCTCGTGTCGTCGCAGGCAGCGTTCCTGAAGGACGATCCGCGGGTCCGTGAAATTCCGTTCAGCGTCGATCTCTCACTGTTCGCGCCCGGCCGGGGCGATGGACGCGGAGTCCTGTTCGTCGGCAGTCTCGATTCCGCCCACTATTTCAAGGGCGTGCCGGTGCTGATCGGGGCGTTTTCGAAGATCGCCCCGGAATTTCCGGAGGTCGAACTGCGCATCGTCGGCGATGGCGATGTGAAGGCACGCTACGAGGCGCAGGCGGCGGCTACGGGATACGGGAAGCGCATCCGTTTCCCCGGTCGCGTCGATGAACCCCGGCTGGCCGAATGCTTCCGCCGGGCTTCGGTCCATGTCTTGCCGTCCACCGACCGATCCGAGGCCTTCGGACTCGTCACGCTCAAGGCGGCGGCCAGCGGCATTCCGTCGATCGTCTCGGACCTGCCGGGCGTCCGCACGCTCGTCGACCCCGGAGTGACCGGTCTGCTCGTACCGCCGTCCGATACCGAAGCCCTGGCCTCCGCCATGCGGACGCTGTTGGGCGATCCCGCCCGTGCCGCTTCCATGGGCCGCTCGGCGCGCGAACGCGTTGAACGGCGGTATGCGCCGTCGACGCACGACCGTGCCATCGTCGGGGCCGTCTGCGGCTGAGGCCGTTGTGGTACAATGCGGGCGACATGCGGATCTGTTTTATTTCCAATCTCTACCCGCCGCATGCGCGCGGCGGGGCCGAACGCGTCGTCGAACTTGAGGCCAAAGCGCTGAGCGCGCTCGGGCATGACGTCTGCATCATCACGTCGGAACCGGTGCGCGCGGACGGCGGCATCGAACCGCGCCTGACGGTTGAAGACGGCATCCGCGTCTGGCGCTACTATCCGCTCAATTTTTTCTTTTACGGCGAGATCGGCGCGCACGGCGTGCCGGCCCGGCTGCTTTGGCATCTTCGCGATCTCGGGAACGGCGCGTCCGTCCGGGCCGTGCGCGGCATTTTGGAACGCGAGCGTCCCGATGTCGTCCATACGCACAATCTGAAAGGGCTCGGGTTCGGCATCCCGCGGATGCTCCGCCGGCTCGCCTTGCGCCACGTACATACGCTGCATGACGTGCAACTGGCAGTACCGTCCGGGCTGATCGTCAGGGGCCGCGAGCATGTCCTGGGCGTCGACGATCCGCTCACGCGGCTGTTCGCCGCAACCGTCCGTTCGGCCTTCGGCTCGCCCGACGCGGTCATCTCGCCGTCCAGGTTCCTGCTGCATTTTTACGATCAGCGAGGTTTTTTCCCGCGTTCCGAACGCGTTTTCCTGCCGAATCCGGCGCCATCCGCCGTGCCGACTGCGCACGCGCTTTCAACCGAGACGCGCTTTCTGTTCCTGGGTCAGATTGAGGCGCATAAGGGCATCCTGTTCCTGATCGAAGCTTTCCGCCGGCTGCTCAAGGACCGTCCGAAATGCCGGCTCAACGTCGTCGGCGCCGGAGCCGGCGCGGAAGCCGCCATGCGCGCCGCCGCCAAAGACGTGCGCATCGCTTTTTACGGACGGCGCGGTCCGGCGCAGTTCGCCGAAATGTTTGCGCGGACCGATTATCTCGTCCTGCCGTCGCTCTGCTATGAAAACGCCCCGACGGTCGTGCCGGAAAGCTTCGCCCACGGCGTGCCGGCCATCGTCGGCGACATCGGCGGCGCGGCCGAACTGGTTACGCATGGACGGAACGGCCTGGTCTTCGAAGCCGGCAATGCAGCCTCGCTCGTATCCGCCATGAAGCGCGCCTGCGACGAAAAAGGCGCCTGGCCCGGACGGTCACGGGAAGCGCGGCGCGCCGTCGAGCTGCTCACGCCCGACCGGCATGCGGGACGCCTCGAAAGCCTGTATGCCCGGACCGACGCGGCGCTCGCGCACCGGGGACCGGTCGTTCCGGACCGCTATGTGCCGAAGGCAGAATACCGGAAGACGTAAAGCGCGCCGCCGTCGATCTCCTGCCAGTCGTCGGCGGTTTTTTTTGCCGCCTCCACGATGCGCGGCGCGTCCGTCCAGTAGCGGTTCACGACGAAGTAGGCGGTTGGGACGCCGATCTCGCGCATGGCGGCTTCCATCTCGCTGCGGGGCGCGCCATCGCGCGTCATGGCAAGATAACGCTGGTAGAGCGGCGCGCCGGTCGGGATCGAATAATAGTATTGATCGCCGTAATAGGTGCGGAACCCGTACCGACGCAGCGCGGCGGCTGAAACCGACTGGTCGGCCAGCACGATGTACGGTCCGGTCGCATGGCCGTTGATCCATTCCACGGCGGCGAGGTCGTGCGTCGACGGCGAATAGCCGCGGCTCCAGCCGTATTCGTCGAGACGCGGGAACCAGCCGTAGGCCAGCGCCCCGATCGCACCGGCCAAGAGCACGGCCTGGAACACGCGCACGCCCGTGTCGGCGCCCGCGAGCGCCTTCCACCACCAGGCGAAGGCGGCCAGCACGAGCGGGGCGAGCGAGAGCAGCGCCGCTTCATACAGGCGGGCGGAATAATCGGCCTGTTCATAGCCGATGACGTTCTGGAAGGCGTAGCCTGAACGCAGGATCGCCGCCGCCCCCAGCAGGGCGAGCGACAACCCTCCACAGACGAGCGCCGTCCGCCGGTACGGCTTTTTCCGTCCGAGCAGGACCGCGCCGCCGATCGCCATCCCGAAGAGCAGCAGGTCGCGGTTGCGATTGGCGAATTCGGCAAAATCCAGGAGCGGGCGATAGCGCGTCGGGACGTTAGGCAACGGGAAGGGGATGCCGCCGATCAGCTCGGCCACCGGTCTATGGAGCGCCGCGGCGATCGAACCCGTTCCTCTCTGATGCAGGGAAAAGCTGAGCGGAACGGCGATGGTCGCAGCTGCAAGGAGCACTCCGAAGACGGCGGCTTTGGCGATACGCGCCGCGCGGACTCCGTCGTGCCGCAGTTTGGCGGCCATAAACAGCGCTGCGGCCGAGAATGCCGGAATGCCGGAGAGCGGATGGACGGCCGCGGCGGCCAGCGCGAGCAGAAGGACGTAGCCGAGCGATGGGCGGTGCGCATGCAGCCAGGCGGCACCGAGAAGCAGCGTCAGGAGGAAAAACAGGTTGCCGAGGCCCTGCGGAGTGGTCGAGGCGAATGCGCCGAGCGGCAAGAGCAGGATGCCGAACGATGCCGTGACCGCAAGCCAGCGCGGCACTCCGAAGCCGCGCCGCAGCAGCCAGGCCGAGGCGGCCGGCAGGAACGCGGCGGTCATGACTGGCAACAGGGCGCGATCGATCAGCTCGATCGGCAGGCGCGTCAACCGGGCGAGGAGCGTGACGAGCGCGTACTGGCCGATATAGTAAGGCGTCTTGGGCGTCACGGCCCCGGCGGCGGCGATCAGGCGTTCGGCAGCTTGGTGCACGAACGGGTCGAAGCCGTAGCCCACGCCGTACACCAGCAAAGCGGGGGAGAGCATCGCCAGCAGATGGAGTCCGGCGGCGGCGATGGTGAGATGCGGAAAACGCCTGCGCCAAGCCAGCGCGGCAAGGCAAAACGTCGCCAGGACGATCCAGAGGAAATAGATCGGCGGTACGACTTCCCACGGCGAGCGCAGCGCTTCTCCTGTCCGCGCGCCGATCAGCCAGCGCAGCGCGGCCGCGTCCGCCACGACGGCCACGATCAGCAGCAGCGCAGACAGCGAATCTTCCGGCGCCGTCCTCTCGATCGATGCCGATCCAGGCACCGTGGCTGGGCGCGGGCGGAGACGGACGGTCGGGGAAAACGCGAAGACCGCCCACGGCAGGGTGATCAGCAGTGCCGACCAGCCGGCGGTATCGAGCTTCCAGACGTCGTATACGCCGGCTCCGGCAGCGCACACCAGCGCCAGGCTGCCGAGCAGCCCGAAGCACCAGCGCAGCGGGCGGTCTTCCTCCGGGAATGCCGCCCAGCCGACCGCTTCGGAGAGCCCGAAAAAAAAGAGCGCTCCTCCCAGCGGGGCGCAGACGAAAAAACCGGGGGCTGCCAGGCCCAGCGCCGCCAGAACTCCTCCTAACGACGCCAAAATGGTAGAATGAAGCGGTTTCATGTCCTGATTGTAACACACGCATGTCGGCCGAAATCTACCCGCACGACCGCCTGATGGCCGCGACGATCCTGAGGCTGATCCCGCGCTGGGTGACCCCTAACCAGATCACGGTACTTCGCATCTGCCTTATTCCGGCGGTGTTATGGCTGCTTTGGCGGCAAAGCTACGCCATTGGCATCGCCATGTTCCTCATCACCGCCTTCACCGATGCGGTCGACGGCTCGCTCGCGCGCACGCGCGGCCAGGTCACCGAGTGGGGCATGGTCTGGGATCCGGTCGCCGACAAGCTGCTGATCGCTTCGACGGTCGGCCTCCTCCTGTTCCGTGATTTCCCGGCCGGCCTCTCGGGCCTGATCGTCGGCATTGAAAGTGTTTTCTTGATCGGCGGCTGCTGCCGGAAACTGAACGGCCGGACCGTTTCCGCCAATGGCTGGGGCAAAATAAAAATGATCTGCCAGGTCATCGGCGTCGCCGCCTACCTGCTTTTCCTTGCGACGGGCACGGCGCCGTTCGCGCTCGCCTCCTATGCCATCCTGGCGCTGGCGGCGCTTTTCGCGCTGATCAGCCTCTGCACGCACGGCCTATGATCCGGGCCATCCGACGCGACGCCTCGTATCTTCTGGCGGCAGCTTTCGTCGCCGCTTTCGTGATCGTAACGGCCTGGTTCGGCCGCCCGGTTGCCGGAACGTGGAATTCTCCCGACGAAACCGCCAACGCTTTTTGGTCGGCACGCGTCGCCGCGGGCGCTCCGCTCGTGCTGCGCGATGCCATGGTCGGTCTGGGCGCCGGGGCGATCCATCCGCGCAGCATGGCCGTTTCCGGCGATGCGCTCGTGCCCGGCAGCTTTCCCGGGTTGATGCTGCTTTACGGCGCGCTCGGTTTTTTCTTCAGGCTGCCGTTCTCGCTGTGGACGCCGCTCTTTACCGCCGCGGCCGGGGTGCTGTTCGGCGTCATGATCGGACGCCTGTTCGATCGACGCACGGGCTTGTGGGCGGGCGCGCTCCTGTTCCTTCATCCGGCCGTGCTCTATTACGGCGCGCGCGGGCTGTTTCATAACGAACTGTTCGTCGATCTGCTGATCCTGGCAGCGGCCTGCTTCTCGCTCCGTCCTCTGCACAGGCGGTTCGGCAGAGACACGGGAATCGACGACGCGCTCGGCGGCTTCCTGTTCGCTTGGGCGATCGTGACGCGCGCTTCCGAGGCGGTCTGGGCCGTTCCGGCCTTCGCGCTCTTCCTACCGTTTGCCGGGCCTGACCGCTGGAAACGTCTCGGTATGGCGCTGCTCGGCGCCGTCTTGCCGACCTTCATTTTCCTCGCCGTGAACGCCAGCCTGTACGGCTCGCCGTGGCGCACGGCCTACGTACTGCCGCCGGTCACCGCCGCTGCGGTATCGGCACCAAGCACGGGAACCGTCGTCCCACCCGCTTCCGTCGTCCTGCCATTCGGTTTCCATCCGCGCGCCGTCGTGGCAAACGTGTGGCACTACGGCGTGGCGTTATTCTGGTGGCAGTCGCTTCTGGCCGCCGCCGGATTCTGTTGGTGTCTTTGGCGCTGGCGGGCGCTCGATCGGCGGCAAAAGACGTATGCCTTGGCGGCCTTCGGCCTGGCGGCCTGGCTGGCTGTCTTCTACGGCAGCTGGAGCGTCCGGGACCGTCTCGATTTTCACGCCGTGACGATCGGTACGTCCTACGTCCGTTATTTCCTTCCGGCCTACGTCGCCGCTTTGCCGTTCGCCGCCCTCGCGTTTTCCCGCCTCTCCGAAAAAGCCAAACCCGCATCCATTCCGGTCTTCGCGATCGCGGCGGCGCTCTCAATCCGGCTCGCCGTGTTTGCCGGCGATGAAAGCCTGCTGGCGGTCCGCGCCACGCTGGCGGGCAACGCTGTGAAGAAGGCGACGCTCCTGGCCGAAATTCCTCCGGATGCCGTCGTCATGACCGAGCGCTTCGACAAGCTGATCGTTCCGGAGCGCCTGCGCATCATTGCCGGCAGCGACGAGAGCGCTTTTGCCGCCGCCGCGGACGCCGCCCATTTCGTACCGGTCTACTGGTACGGGCTCGCGCCCTCCGAAGCGGAAGCGGCGCGGCTCCGCGCGGAAACGGCGGCGCACGGACTTGGCCTGCGCGAAATGCCGGCACCTGCCATCAGCGAAGCGTTTTATCGGTTGGCGCCGCTATGAATGCCGCAGCTGAACACCGGCCGGACGGACAGTGGGCCTTCGTGCGCTTCGTGGCACGCTGCCTGTGGCTCGCGCTGGGGCTTTGGCTCCTGATCTGGCTGGTCCTGAAGAATTTTCCGCTCTCCGGGAGGTTGTCGGCTTCCGTCAGGACGGCGGAACCCTCCGGCTTCATCCAGGGCTTCAGCCCGTTCGATCGCGCGGCGCCGGTTCGGGAAACTGGCAGCTGGTATTCCGATCTCGTCGGCGATCCGGTCTATTTCCACGTGGCCGCGCCCAAGCTGTACGACCGGGTGCGCGTGCGTCTGCGCTACAAGGATGATGGCCAGCCGTACGTCGCGCTCGGGATGCGTCCGGATCCGGCAGCATGGGCGTTCGACCTGAAGCCGATCGATCTGCCGATCCTGGACGGGTCCGGTTGGGCGGCCCGGCAGGATGGCGACTTCCGGATCTATGAACGGCGATCGACGCGACGTTCCGCCGTCGATCTGCTGAACGGAAGTTCCGAGAAGGTCGGCGTGCTCGGTGTCGATCCGGTGCGCTGGGGAATGAAGCTGCCGGCGTTGGCGAACGAGCATCCGGTCGAAGCGGTCACGTCATATGCCGGGGCGAGGACGATCTACATCTATGTCCAGAAAAACACGTTCGCGATGACGCTCGGGATCCAGGGACCCGATGAAGCGTCGGTGCGGGCTTCGCTCGTCCATCAGGGCCGCACCTTGCTCAGCCGCGAACGGAAAGGCGCGGGCACCATCGAGCTGCAACTGACCGGCGCGGAGCCCGGCTTGTATCGCATTGATCTCTCGGCACCGGCCTCGGTTACGCTGACGGGTCTGCAGACGCCCCATCAACGGCTCGTTTTGCGCGATACGGACGGCGAGCATCTCCATGCGCCGGTCGGGGCGAGCGCGTTCATGCCTGAGTTTCCGGTCGTGACTTGGGAGACGGACTTGGCCAGAGCGCCGTTCGATGCCGTCGTGGCCCGTTACCGCCCGCCCGCCGTCGACGGCGACGGTTGGCGGACGGCCGAAGCGGAATTCGATTTGCGGGCAGTGTCCGCGCCCGACGGCCAGGCGCAGATGGCGGTCTCCCTGCCGGCCATCGGGCGCGTGGGAGGGAAGCTGCGTGTCGATCGCGTCGACGTGGAATACATCCGTCCGCCGTTCCGGCTGGACGCGCTCCGAAAGCTCTTCACGCGTATTCGATCCAGGCTATGACGGGAACCTCCAGAACGCACCTCCATCAAATCGCCATCGACGCCTGGGAAGCGGGCGTCGCGCTGCTGCTGGTCTGCCTGACGCTCGAAGCGGTCGATCGCGGATTCGTTTCGCGCTTCTTCAACCTGCTCTGGCTGCTGTTGTTTATCCTGGGCGCTTCGCTGCTGATGATGGTGACGCATCCGGGCAAAAACTCCGCGCACCGCTATGGCGGAGGGGTGAAAGCGCTCCTGCGGCTGGCGTCGCTGGGTGCCGCCGCGGCCGTCTGGCTGTTCCTGCCGGAGAGCCTGCGTTTCTTCTGGCGCGCGCTCGCGTCCGGCGGCGTCCTACTGGCGGGCTTGCTGGCCTGGTCGGCCTTCGATAAGAATGAATGACTATGCAAGACTGCCTCTTCTGCAAGATCGTGCGAAAAGAGATTCCGGCCGCGATCGTCTATGAGAACGGCAAAACCATGGCCTTCCTCGACATCAAGCCGGTCAATCCCGGCCATGCCCTCGTGATTCCGAAAGAACATTATCCCGACTTCGCCTCGACGCCCGCCGAACATTTGGGAGATATCGCTGCCATCGCTCAGCGGATCGGTAAAGCCGCAATGGAAACGCTCGGCGTATCCGCCTTCAACATCGGCGTCAACAACGGCCGCGCCGCCGGACAGGTCGTCGATCACATGCATCTCCATGTGATGCCGCGCGTCGAAGGCGACGGCTACCAGCTCTGGCACGGACGGCCGTACGAAGAAGGGGAGATGCAGGCCGTGGCGGAAAAGCTGAGGGCGGGGCTTGCATGAAAAAAAAGTTCTGTAGGGGTATGGCTGTTAGCACCACCTAGAAATTATCTTGTGGAAAACCCCGGCTTAGAAAAAATCTAAGAAAATGTCATAATAAATCTATGGCCAATGAGCGTAAAACTGAAGCTCTCGTAAGAGATCACTTTAGGAAGTTCTCTAAGGAGATAAAACTTGAGGAACAACTATCGGAGAACCTGAAAATAAAGAAGCTCCTATCTTTGGCATCAAAAGCTGGTGCTGGCGCGGGCTACCCTGAATTTATAATCGGATTTAAAACTGACCCCGATCTTCTTTTGGTTGTTGAATGTAAGGCTGATCCACTCAGACACGAAAGTACAAACAGAGATAAGCCAAAAGATTTTGCTGTCGATGGCGTACTCCTTTACTCGTCTTACTTGTCCAAGGAGTATGATGTTATTGCAATTGCAGTTAGTGGAGAAAGTGCGGGGGAATTAAAAATTTCTCATTTCTTGCAATTAAAAGGCCAAAACGTTGCCCATGAGAAGTTTACAAACAAATTGCTAAGCCCTTTTGACTATTTAGAGGGATACAAAAAGAGTCCTGAAAAGTTTAGGCAGGATTATGAAAAATTGCTTTCCTTTTCTAGAGAACTAAACAAGAAGCTACATAATAAGAAAATCCTTGAAAGCGACAGAAGTTTGCTTATCAGTGGAATACTTATCGCTCTCGAAAACGGATCATTTGAAAAGACCTATAAATCGTATACGAAACCAGAGGATCTTGCTGCCTATCTCGTGAACACTATCGAGATGGAGTTTAAAAATTCTGGTATTCAGGATGAAAAACTTCGCGTCATCAGAGAAAGGACAGGATTTATAAAAACAGATACATCGCTTTCTACTGAAACTGGAGTATTGATGGAAATTGTCTCTGATATAAATGAAAACATAAATAGGTTTGTTAAAAGCCACGAATACTTTGACGTACTCAGCCAGCTCTACATTGAATTTCTTAGGTATGCGAATAGCGATAAAGGTTTAGGAATTGTCCTTACGCCTCCCCATGTCACTGAACTAATGGCGAGGTTGACAGAAGTTAATAAGGAGAGTGTTGTCTACGATAACTGCACAGGTACGGGAGGCTTCCTTGTGAGTGCTATGGACGTAATGATCAAAGATGCCAAGGGAGATCAAACAAAAATCAAAAAAATAAAGAGCAAGCAGCTTATAGGAGTTGAATATCAGGCGCACATTTTTGTTCTCGCTTGCTCGAACATGTTTATTCACCAAGACGGTAAAACAAACATCCTAAAAGGCGATTGTTTTGATAAAGAAATCGTCAAAACCGTGCAGAAGCTTAGGCCATCAGTTGGTTTATTGAACCCTCCATATAAATCTGACAAGAAAAACGACATTGAGGAACTCGAATACGTATTAAATAACCTGGAATGCATTGAGCAGGGAGGAAAAACTGCAGCGATCGTTCCTATGTCTGCGGCGCTTGCACGGTCAGGCAAAATACTCGATCTCAAAAAGAGATTAATGGAAAAACACACACTGGAAGCTGTACTGTCTATGCCAGACGAGCTTTTTATTAACTCCAAGGTAAGTGTGGTGTCATGCATCATGGTTTTTACTGCAAAACGACCACACCTAGATAGCAAAAAAGTGTTCTTTGGATACTTTAAAGACGATGGATTTATTAAAAAGAAAAATAAAGGAAGAATAGATGCTTTAGGTGAGTGGGCAAATAAGAAAAAAAGCTGGCTTGCAGCTTACACGAATAAAGAAGACATACCTGGTCTAAGTGTCACAAAGAAAGTCACAGCGGAAGATGAATGGGCTGCCGAGGCCTACATGGAAACTGACTATTCAGCTCTAGATCAGAAAGAATTTGTAACAAATGTTCTCGACTATATTGCATACGGATTGAAGGGGCAACTCATAAAAGACGTTACTTCCAGTGCTTTAGGAACAAAAGTAGCACAACTCGACGTCTCAAAATGGAAATACTTTGATCTAAATGACTTATTTAAGATTTCTGCTTCCAGAGATGCGCTCGTTGGTGAGCTCTCGTTAGGAGGCACTACCCCATACGTTACTTCGTCTGACAGTAACAACGGAGTTACTTCATATGTAACCGAGGAGGCTTCGAACCCAGCAAATACTATTACAGCAAACCGAGGGGGTTCTGTTGGTTATTTCTTCTATCAACCAGTTCCATATCAGGCGACCCCTGTTGACGTTAGGATCTTAGCTCCGAAATTCGAAATGAACGTCTATCTTGGGCTATTCTTAAAAACAATTCTTCAATTAGAGAAGTATCGGTACAACTACAGCAGAAAAATGGGTTCAGACAGATTGGAACAATTTCGAATTAAATTGCCCGCAAAAGGAGATCAGCCAGATTGGGCGAGCATGGAAGAGTACATCAAATCCCTTCCTTACTCGTCGTCCCTATTCTAGTCTATCCTCAACTTGTACTCCTAGACAGGAGAAATTTATGCTGTTTCAAGCGATTTTTGTAATACTGGACTGGTTTGATAGAACTCCCAAAACCTGCCAAGATAGGTTTTAATTTGATTCATCCTTTTGCTTGCTGTGTCCACCCAGGCGTATTGACATCAACGGTCATAAAGATGTAGGTTGAAATCGTTACCAAGCCGGGCACCTGCAGCCCCGAGGATCGAAGCAAAAATTCCCTTCACGGGGAGTTTTTGCATTTTAGCCCGATTCAACCGATTGACCGTCTCCGACCGGAACGCTAAGGTTGTCGTACCCTATGCGCATTCTGATTTTCGGAGGTTCGGGTCGTCTCGGCGGCGCCTTCAAGCGCGTGCTCGGCGCATCCCATGAACTGCTCGCCCCGACGTCGAAGGAACTCGATCTCACCGATTCTGCGGCGGTTGCTGAAGCCGTGGCTTTGGCGCGGTCGGAGTGGGTCGTGAATCTCGCCGCTTACAACAACGTCGACGGCGCGGAAGGGGAGGGGGCTGGCGCGGCCATGCGCCTCAACGCCTACGCGCCCGCGCTGATTGCCCGCGCGGCGGCCGCGTCCGGCGCCAAGCTGCTGCACCTCTCCACCGATTATGTGTTCGCTGGCGATAAGCCGGAAGGCTACGTCGAGGAAGATATACCCGCACCCGTTTCCGCTTACGGCATCTCGAAATTCCTGGGCGAATTGGCCGTGCACGTGTCGCATCCCGGCGCGCATGTCGTCCGTACCTCGCGTCTCTACGGGCCGAAAGGCGAGGGTGTCAACTCGAAGCCGAGCTTCGTGGAGATCGTCTTCGATCTCGCCGCCAAATCGAAAAACTTTTCGATCAATGCGTCTGAGGTTTCGGCGCCGACGTTTGTCGATGACTTGGCGGAGCATCTCGCCCGTTACGTGATCGAAGGCACGCCGCCACCCGGCATCTATCACGTCGCCAATGCGGGCGGCTGCACTTGGCGGGAATGGGCGCAGGCGATCGTCGAGGAGGCCAAGCTGGAGGCCGTCGTCACGCCGCGCGATCCGGCCGAACTCGCGCGTCCCGCCCGGCGCCCGGCCTTTTCCGTCCTGCACTCGACCAAGCTTCCGACCATGCGTCCTTGGCGCGAAGCGCTCCGCGCGTATCTGAAATCCCTGGCGTAACCATGTCGCTCAAAACTCTCTCAACCGGAATCGATGGCCTGCTGGTCGAGCTCCAGCCGATGTTCGGCGACCTTTCCGGCGCCGTCTTCCACATGCTGCCGGGCGGCGTCTCCAATCCGGACAGCCCGGGCGGATCGATCCTCGATGTCTACGCCTTCAGCGCCGAAGGCTTCGGCCTGATGCGCGGCGGGCATTACCACCTGAAGCTCGATGAATTGTTTTTCACCGTCTCCGGCACTGCGCTCTGGCTGTTTTCCGATTTCCGCGAAACTTCACCCACCTTCGGCAAGACGATCGGAATGATCGTCGGCGTCAAAGCGCCGGAAAACGCGCACGGCCTGCCGGTCCACGTGCTCGAAGACGGCTCGTTGCCGCGCCTGCGCGTGCCGGCCGGCGTCTACCACGCGCTCTTTCCGCTGACCGACGAGCGCGTCATGACCGTGGCGCTCGGCTCGACGCCGTACGACAAGGAAGATTATCGTTATCCGAAACTGGAAGACGTTCCGGGCGCGAAGGAATTGCTTGAGCCCTTTGGTATCCCATGTTGAGGCTCTTGATTACCACCACATCACCGCGTACAAAATTTTCCACGTCGCGTCCATCAGCGGATTGGCCACGCGCGAGACGAAAGAATTCGAGGCGTCGCCTTCCTGGAACAGGATGCGCGCTTCGGCCCAGCGAAAAAATTCGCGATCGGAAATCACACGCGCGGACTGCGCTTTTTTGCGGCGCTGCATCACCCAAACCCAGGTCGACGGTTTCAGGAAAAACGCCCAGGCCTTGAGCTTCTCGCGCCACCAACCGCTCCGCAGGCTGAAGAAAAAGGAGATGAGTTCGACTCCGAAAAAAGGCAGCGCCAGCAGCGCGAGGGTTGCGGTTTTATAATAGGTAAGATTGACGACGAAGCGGTTGCGCTCCATCCAATAGAACTTTTTGATGCTCTTGCTGAACTGGTAGTAGTGGTAAACGACGCTTGAAGGTTCGATCACGCTCTTCCAGCCGCGGATGCGGGCGTTGAAGGTCGCGTCGATGTCCTCGTGGTACATGTAGAACTTCGGATCGAACAGGCCGATCTCCTCGGCCATCGCGACGCGCACCAGCACGGCCGCGCCCGAGAAGGTCGGCACGATCAAATCGGCATTTCCGCGCCGGCGTTCCCGTTCGAAGAACGCTTCGGCTTCGACGCGCGTCCAGCCGTAGCCGCCGCTGTAGCCGAAGCCCAGGAAATGGTAGCGGTTGCCGGCCGAATTGACGCGGTTTCGGTCCTGCCCGAGCAGCACCAACGACTGCACGTACCCGACCTTCGGATCGCGTTCGGCCCGCTCGACGGCCGCGTGCAGGAAGCCCGGATCGATGTCGGCGTCCTGGTTCAGCAGGAAGGCGTAGGAACAGCCGAGCCTGGCGGCGGCTTCGAGCCCGACCACGTTGGCGCCGGAGTAGCCGCCGTCCTTTTCATTCCTGATGACGGTCAGGCACGGAAACTCGCCGCGCTCGGAGAGCGGACGCCATTCCTTTTCGATGAACGGCCAGCTCTCACCGTGCGACGAAGGATTTTCGACGCAGATCAGTTCGACCAGCTCTCGCGGATAGTCCAGCGTCTTCAGCGAATTGAAACAACGGGTGATGTCCTCGTAGGAATCTTTGCCGTTATAGGTGAGATAGACGATGGCGGCGCGGGGCAGCGTCATGGGAGGCGTTACGGTTTCGTCGAGGGCGTTTTTCGCCAGCGCCATTTCAACAGGTATTTCATCCAGCTCGCCAGGTGCGCGCGGGCCATCGGATTGCGGGCCAGGTTGTTGAAGAGCCCCGGCAGCTTCGCCGATTCTTTTCCGTAAGCATGCTGCAGCCGCGTCGACGGGAGATAGGCGATGTCATGCCCGGCCAGACGGATTCGTCGGCACAGGTCGATGTCCTCGAAATACATGAAGTAGCGGTCGTCGAAGCCGCCCATCGCTTTCCAGACGTCGGCGCGGATGCACATGGCCGAACCCTGCACCCAATCGACGGAACGTTCTTTGGCGTGATCGTAATCCGCCATCTGGAAACGTTCGGTATAGGCGCGGCCGAAACGCGTCTGTTTCAGGAAACTGCGCTGGACGAACGGCATGTACCAGGCCGGATAACGCCGGCAGGTTTCCTGCAGGCGTCCGTCGAAATAGAGGATTTTCGGCGCGGCCAAGCCGGTCTCTGCGTGCGCTTCCATGTACGCATGGAGCGTGTCGAAAATATCCGGATCGATCAGGCGCGTGTCGGGGTTCAGGAAGAAGTAGTAACGCGCATTGATCTCGCGGGCGCCCCGGTTGCACGAGCGGCCGAAGCCGTAGTCGCCGCCGCGCAGCAGGCAGACGGCGCCGCTCAGATGGCGGTCGACGACTTCATTCGCCCGATAGGCGGTCGATCCGTTATCGACGATCACGACGCCGACTTTGAGCGGAGTCGTTTTCCGCGCCGTTTCGAGCGACGACAGGCAGGTTTCATTCAGGTCGTTATGCGAGACCATCACGACCGCAATATCCGCCTCGACGGCATCCCGGGCGGGGAAGACCGGCCGGGCGGCACGCAGGGCCCGCACGCATACGCGCTTGCGCATCAGCTGCGGCCAAGCGCGCCGGGTTTCTGCGGCGGCGCGGACGACGAAGTCCGGACGGCACACCAGCCAGGCCAGCGTTTTGCAGGTCTCATAGGGCAGAACGCCGCTCTGGCCGGAAAGCAGCTCCGGCCACTCCGCGTGCGCGATCTGCATCCAAAGGTGATTGCGGTACGACTGGTAGCGGGCTTCGGGGCGCGGCGCGCTCCGGATGCCCCGGCCCATCGAGCGGCGGTGATAGGCGGTGGCGGACCCGATCGTCGCGGCCCGGTAGCCGGCGGCCTGCAGCCGATGCGCCAGATCGATATCCTCCTTGTAGGAAACGTAAGCGGGATCAAACAGATTGCCGTCGGGACTGACCCGTGCGATCGAGGATCTTCGATACATCGGCAGGCAGCCCGAGACGCCGAAAACATCCTGCGGGATCGTGGGCTGCGCGGCGGAGCTATCCGGCCGCCCTGCGCCGATGTCGCGTACCGCGCCGGTCCAGGCGACCCTGAGCCCGAGCGAATCAATGATGCGGGTGCGCCCTCCATCCGCCTGATCGCGCTTCTCGAAATCCCAGCGCAAGATTTTTCCCGAGACGGCAGCGTGTTCCGGGTTCGCTGCCAGGAACGCCAGCAGCCGCTCGAGGAAATCGGGTTCCAGGAAGGCGTCGTCGTTCAGCAGTTGAACGTACGCGGCGTCGTGCATGGCAAAGAGCGCGTTGTGCGCGCCGGCGAATCCGACATTCTTTTCGAGGCGCCGGAATTCAAGCGGCAGGCCCGACTTCGCTGTCGCGCGGCGGATGGCCGCGGCTTCCTCCGGCGTCGAGGCGTTGTCCAGCACGTAGAGCTTCCACTCCCGGCAGGTTTGCGTCCGGAGCGACGCGAAAAGGAAGGGGAGATAGCGCGATCCGTTGTAGCAGGAAAGCTGAAGGGCGAGCTTCATAGATCGGAGGGCCGAAGCATGGCCGCGATGTCCGCCAGCCAGGCGGCCAACAGGGCGAATGGCTGGAGGATTTCCAAAATGCAGGCTTGCCAGCGCGGATGATGCTTCCGGAAATAGCGGGTCATGCTGCCCGTGAAGATGCGCTGCTTTTCGAGATGTGCCATTTGCGCGACGCCGCGGCCGACGTAATCGTGCGCCGTCGCGTCGGCCGCGTACCGCACGCGGAGTCCCACAGCCTTGGCGCGCAGGCAGTAATCGACTTCCTCGAACCAAATGTGATAGCCGTCGTCCAGGTAACCGACTGAAGAAAGCAATTCCCGTCGGAAAGCGAAGAACGATCCGCGCACCTGATCGACGTCCTGCGAACGCCCGTAATCGAAATCGACGGCCATGTAGTGGTCGAGCAGGCGCGGGAAGAGATGCCCGAGCTTCAGCATGATGCACAGCTGGGAGCGGAAGTCCGGAAAACGCCGCACCGAGCCGATCGGCCGGCCGTGCTGGCCGAGCAGCCTGATGCCCAGAACTCCGATCGAGCGGTCTCCCATGAGATGGCGATACGTGGTTTCGAGCGCGCCGGGATCGACCAGCATGTCGGGATTAAGCAGGATCGCGACCTCGCCCCGCGCCAGGCGGAGCGCTTGGTTGTTCGGTCCGGCGAACCCGGCGTCCCAGTCGTTTTGGATGAGCTTGACGGACGGAAAATCCCGCCGGACCATGCCGGCTGTGCCGTCGGACGAGCCGTTGTCGACCACCAGCACCTCGAAGCCGAGACCGGGCTTCAACGAAAAAAGGCGCGACAAATTCGCGCGCAGCAGCTCCCGGACATTCCAGCTGACGATAATGACGCTGAGTTGCATGAAAGGCGCTTGACTCGGAAGCCTGCCGCCGCTACGATGTGGCCGTTCGGAATCGAGCCAATCGTAAGCTATTTCCTCATGCCCAGTCAATCGGTGCCGGTCGTCATCATGTGCGGAGGCGTGGGCACGCGCCTGCGCGAGGAAACCGAATTCAAGCCCAAGCCGATGGTCGAAATCGGAGGCCATCCGATTTTGTGGCATATCATCCAGATCTACTCCCATCAGGGCTACAAGGACTTCGTGCTCTGTCTCGGCTACCGCGGCCAGCAGATCAAGGAATATTTTCTGAACCGCCGCCACTTGGCGCACGATTTCCGGATGGATTTCAAAACTCACGCGACGGAAATTCTCAGCCAGGATCCGTCCCAGGATTTCCGCATCACTTTCGTCGATACCGGCGCGAACACGCTGACGGGGGAGCGCCTGCTGCGCGCCTGGAAGTACATCGATGCCGACGAGTTCATGCTCACCTACGGCGACGGCGTCTCGGACATCGCGCTCGGTGATCTGCACGCTTTCCACGGCGCGAAACGCGCGAGCGCCGGCGTGGTCGGCACGATCACCGGCATCCACCCGAAATCGAAGTATGGCCTGGTCCAGGCCGAAGACGGCATTATCACGTCATTTACCGAAAAGCCGACGCTGCCGGATTACACCAACGGCGGTTTCATGGTGCTGAACCGGGAGTTCCTGCCGTACTGCCGGCCGAACCAGATGATCGAAGAGGCGCTGGTCGACGCCACGCGCGCCGGCAAGATCGCGCTCTATCCCCACGAGGGCTTCTGGCACTGCATGGATACCTATAAGGACAAGGAAGATTTGGAAAAACTCTGGGCGACCGATCCGAGATGGAAAATCTGGGACACGGCCCAGTCATAACCGCGATTCTATGCACCCGTTTCTCCGCAGCCGTTTCCGTCCGGGGATCGTCACTCCCGAGCGTCAGGCATTTTGGAAAGACCGCAACGTCTTCGTCACAGGAGGCTTCGGTCTGCTCGGCTCGACCTTGGTCGAGCTTCTGCACGAGCTGGGCGCGCGCGTCTGCGTGCTCAAGCGCGATCATGTGCCGGCCAGCCGCCTGTTCGAGACGGCCGCTTTTCGGGACGCCGCCGTCGTGAACGGGGATTTCGAGGATTACGATTCCGTCTATCGCGCTTTGAATGAATACGAGATCGATGCCGTCTTCCACGTCGGCGCCCAGGCGATCGCGCCGATCGCCAACCGGGCGCCCCTGCCGACGCTCCGCGCCAACGTCATGGGCACCTGCAACGTGCTCGAAGCGGCCCGCCTGACTCCGACCGTCAAGCGCGTGCTGGTGGCCTCGTCCGACAAGGCCTACGGCGCGCAGCCGGTCCTGCCGTACGACGAAGACGCGCCTTTGAAGGGCACGCATCCGTACGACGTTTCGAAATCCTGCACTGACCTGATCGCGCAGATGTACCACACCACCTTTAAGCTGCCGGTTTGCGTCACGCGTTGCGGGAACCTGTACGGCCCCGGCGACCTGAACTGGAGCCGCATCGTTCCCGACACCATCCGGCGCGCTCTTAAGGACGAGGCGCCGGTCATCCGCAGCGACGGCAAGTTCATCCGCGACTATTTCTTCGTGCGCGACGCCGCCAACGCTTACGTGCGCCTGGCCGAAGAAATGGAGCGCCCGGAGCTGCATGGTCAGGCCTTCAACTTCTCGACCGGCAACCGCTTCACCGTCATCGATATCGCCAAGAAAGTGCTTGAAACGGTCGGTCTCGACTTCGAGCCGGTCATTCTGAACCAGGCCAAAGCCGAAATTCACGATCAGACGCTTTCGAGCGCCAAGGCCAAGCGCCTGCTCGGCTGGGAGCCGCACTACTCGGTCGAAGAGGGCCTGACGGAAACGGTTGCATGGTATCGCGCGTATCTCGCCCGCGAAGCCCAGCCCGTGCGCGAACCGATGCATGCCGCCGCCGAGGCGCTTTTGTCCTGACGCATGGCCACGATCGACGGTGTGCTCGTCACGCCCCTCAAGATCATTTCCGACGAGCGTGGCGCCGTCATGCACGTCCTGCGTTCGGATGCGCCGTACTTCGTGAAGTTCGGCGAGGCCTACGTCTCCGTGATCAATCCCGGCGTCGTTAAAGGCTGGAAGCTGCATGCGGAAAGTGCCAGCAACATGGCGGTGCCGGTCGGCCGGGTGAAATTCGTCCTGGTCGATACGCGCGAAGGCTCGCCGACCAAAGGCCTCATGCAGGAAGTCGCGCTTGGCCCCGGTGAAGAGTATTGCCTGCTGACCGTGCCGTCCGGCGTGGCGTATGCCTGGAAGAACCTTGCGGACGCCCCGGCCTACGTCATCAACTGCGCCACCGAGCCGCATCGGCCCGGCGAAGGGCAGACGCTCTTGCTGGAAACCTATCCGTACGAGTGGGAAGCGAACGAATAAAAACGCCCGTGTCGTCAGAGGACGGCACGGGTCTCGGCGTTTTGGGCCCATGGGCGATGCGCGCTATCCGCTCATGTAGGAGGCGAGCATGTCCGAGGGTGGAAGCGCGGGACAGGCGAAGTCAAAGCGTTTCGGGGAAAAGCATTCCGTATGGAGGCGCGCGGCATACTCGCCCCCCAGACGCTTGGTCGACAGCTTCGCTTCCTCGGGCGACTGGATCGGTCCGAAGGCTTCCCTGGCCCGCGTCATGTCGCGTTCGGGGATGACATCACCCCAGTTGCCGGTACCCAGGAACGTGAACGGCCGGTGATACCCATGTTGGTGCAGGTCGAAAGCGAGCGTCGCCGCGAAGCGGGCGATGTGCTCGATCGGCAGACAGACGATGATCCAGTCGTACCCGATCGTTCGTACGATCTGTCCGATGATGCGGCCCTGATGCCCGGTGTTCTTGGAGAATTGATCGACGGACGCTCTGGACCCGAACTGATGACCCGTGTCGTTGTGGAACCAACTGGCCAGAGTGGCGGCAGGCACTTCTCCATGGGATGCCGCCAGGCCATACACACCCCCGGTAAACAAGATGTCCCAGTGGGGAACGTGGGGGGCCATGAGTTCGGCGGCCGCAGTTGCGGCGTGGACGGGCTCGTGGCTGCTGCCGCGCTCGCCGACGATGATCAGCGTCGGCCTCGGCGCATCCTTCGTGATATTTCGCCGAAGCGCATCCAGGTGTTGTTTCCACGAACCCGTGGCCCGCGCCACGTAGCTCACCAAGGCTGGAAAATTCTGACCCCAGAGCTGCTCCAGACCATTGCGATGTTCGGCCATCGCCGAAAGGACTTCCTCTTCGGACCCACTGAAAGCGTGCATCGTACATTCCTCCTCGAACGAGAGTTTTTTCAACCGCGGCGGATGCCGCTAAATCACCATAGGCGGGAGAATGTGTCAAGGCGCTGGCGGCCTCTTCGCCTTGACACGGCCGTCCTTTTTTTGATACGGTCCGACGCTCCCGTCATGCAAGGCAGGGGCAAGGAGGACACGCGTCATGATCGTCGCTTCTCTGGTTTTTATCGGCACGCTTCCGCGGGCGTTCTTCGCGGTTCTCGGAGTCCTGGCTCTTTGGGAAAAACCGGCGCGTGTATCCGGGGCCTCCATGCCACCGGCCTCGATAACGTATGTGCGCATCTATCAGCACATCAACGTCCTGGCCGTCGCCAATCCCGGCATGGCCAACGATCCGGTCATTCCTCCGGTGGGCGTTACTACGCCCATGATTTCAGTCCGTTGCACCGACGCCCATGCCCATCGGCCACACCTTTCCGCCGCCTCCCGGCCGCTGCTTCTCACGGCCTGAGGCGCGGCTTTTTCGTTTGTGGTATCCTGAAAATGTATGACGTACCGCCGGTTGCAGGTCTATTTTTTCCTCGCGGTCTTCCTGCTCGCGCTCGGGTTGTCGTTCTTCATGCTCCGGCCGTATCTCGGCTTGATGGTCTTCGCGGCGATTCTGGCGGTGCTGATGCAGCCGGTCTATCAGCGGCTGCTCAGATATTTCCGTCGTCCGGGCCTCTCCGCCTTCGCGACCGTCTTTCTGACGCTTGCGCTCGTGCTGGTGCCGCTCCTCTTGGTCGTCGGCACGCTCGCGACCGAGGCGATCCAGCTCTACGGCCGCATTCGCGAACGCATCGACTTCGACGACGTGGCCGCCGCCCTCGCGCGCATTATCGGTCCGGAACAGGCGCAGAAGGTCGCGGCCGAAGCCGCCCGGGCCGTGAGCGACGCGGCCACCTACGTTCAGCCGCTGATCGGCAGCCTGACGGCCAACATCTTCGCGCTGTTTTCAAACACGCTGTTTTTCGTGCTCGGCTTCGTGATCGTGCTTTTGGGCATGTACTATTTCCTGAAGGACGGCCCGGCCTTCAGGCGGGAACTGCTCGATCTGTCGCCGCTCTCCGCGGAAGACGACAGCGCCATCTCCGGGCGCATCATCGATGCCATCAAGGCGGTGGCCTTCGGCCAGTTTGTCATCGCCCTCATCAAGGGCGCGATCGGCGGCACCGCCTTTTTCCTGCTCGGCCTGCCGACCCCGATCTTCTGGGGCGCCATGACGGCCCTGACCAATTTCGTGCCGGGCGTCGGCACGGCCCTGGTGACCGTGCCCTTCACGGTCTATCTCTTCGCCACCGGACATCTCTGGAAAGGCCTGATCTTGGCGGCCATCAGTCTGCTGGTGATCGGCCTGGTCGACAACTTCCTGACGCCCCAAGTCATGCGCGCGCGCCTGAAAATCCACCCGCTGCTCGTGTTGCTTTCGATTCTTGGAGGCATCAGCCTGTTCGGACCTCTCGGCGTCTTTTTCGGTCCGATCGCGCTTTCGATCACGCTGGCACTCGTCGATATCTACAAAAAAGAATTCCGCACCTCCATCGAACGGATCGGATGACCGGTGCGGCCGTCATGCCGGTCTCAGCGCAACGGCAGTCTCCAGAGGCCTGATCGTCCGTTTTTGTTTCCGAACACGTAGGCGAAGTCGCCGGCGGAACCGACGGCGAAACCATCGATCGTGTCGAAGGAGGCGAGCGGCGTCGTCATCCGGCCGTACTCGTCCGAGGCCTCGACGGCGTAGAGGCCTCCATGCACGGCATAGAGCGCGTTCCCGTCCGGCCGGTCCCAGGCCGCGGCGACGATCGGTCCTCCGACCCGGGTGACCAAATCTTCTGCGCCGCTCCGCCGGTCGCGGACGCGTACCTCCAGATCGTTCCAGTAGAGCAGGCGCTCGCCGTCTGCCGACCATGCGCCGCCGCTCCCGCCTACCTCGAAAGCGGTGGGCCGCCCGTCTTTCTGATCGATCGCGAAAAGGTCGTTTCCGCCCAGCGCGACGTAGCCGATCCGGCCGTTTGCCGGCAGCGGCCGGAAGGCGGTGGAAGGCAGTTCCGCGATGGCCTCGAAATCCGGGGCGGTCAGCGGCCTTCGGACCAGCTTGGCCGGCGATCCTTTTTCGATGCCGTAGAGCGTCCCGTCGGCGATGACCGGCGCGGCGACGGACGGACCTTCCGGTTCCGGCACGAGCGTTTCCGGAGCGAATCCGTAGAGCGCGCTTCCGGCCGTGGCATGCAGCCGGGAAGCGTCCTGCGACCAGAACGCGCCGTTGAGCGGAAGGTCCGTATCGCGCTTCATGTCACGCACGCTTTCCGGCGCCTGCGCACTCCAGAGCAGCACGTCACCCGTCGGTCCGGGCTGTGTGATCAGCACGTACCGGCCGTCCGGCGACCACGAGAGCGCGAACGCATCCGTCCCCGAACTTGAGCGGTACGGCAGGAAATTCGTTCCGCTGCGCAGGTCGACGATCGTCAGCTCCGATCCGGAGCGCGTGGCCGTCATCGCGGCGGCATAGCGCGCATCCGGAGAAAAGACCGGATGGACGAAGGTGCCGGACGGGCCGAAGGCCGCAGGCTCCGCCTGCCGGTAGAGGGTGATGCGGTTCAAAAAGCTGGTCGTCCGGCTCGCGACCGGCACGCGCTTTTCCCAGGGCAGATAGCCGGCCTTCCCGATCCGCACGTCGTAGGCGCCTGGCGCCAGGTTGCCGAAGTGCGCCGGCGATTCCTGGCGCTGGAGTTCGCCGTTCAGTGTGACGGCGGCGCCCGCCGGACGGCTTTCGACGACCAGCACGCCGGTCCGTTCGAGTCGCCAGGTGCTGAAATTATAACGATACCCGGCCGTTGAAAGGACGATGGCCGGGGCGATCAGGAGGAAGGTCAGGATGAAAATCCAGCGCAACGTGCGTCTTGCGCGCGGGTGCATATCGGAGTACGCTACTGTGCGTATCAGCGTACTATGAGCCGCTTTCGGATTCAAGGCGGAAAAAAGCTCCGCGGACGCCTGCGCGTCGCGGGCATGAAGAACGCGGCCACGCCCATTCTGGCGGCGACCCTGCTGACCGACGATCCCTGCCTTCTGAAGAACGTCCCGCGCATCCGCGATGTCGAACGCATGCTCGACATCCTGCGGAGCCTCGGCGCGCGGGTGGAATGGACGGGCGGGCATGAGCTGCGGGTCGAATCCAAAGGGGTCGACCCGGAACGGTTGGACCGCAAGGCGATGCGCAGCATGCGTTCGTCGGTTTTGTTTTTGGGTCCGATGCTGGCGCGCTTCCGCCGGGTCGAACTGCCCGAACCCGGCGGCTGCATCATCGGCAACCGACCGGTCGACACGCACCTGGCCGCGCTGACCTCCCTTGGCGCCGCCTGCGAGCGCGGCAAGGAAGGCTATCGCCTGAGCGCCACCGAGCTCGTCGGCCGCGAGATCGTCCTGCCGGAGTTTTCCGTCACCGCCACCGAAAACCTGATGATGGCGGCCGCCACCGCCAAAGGCCGGACGGTCATCAAGCTGGCCGCCGCCGAGCCGCACGTGCAGGATCTCGGCGATTTCCTGAACGCCATGGGCGCGCGCGTCCAGGGGCATGGCACGCATGTGGTGACGATCGATGGCGTTGAAGCGCTGCATGGCGCGGAACACGCCGTCATTCCCGACCAGATCGAAGCCGGCACCTTCATGGTTGCGGCGGCGCTCACGCGCGGCGACCTGCGGGTTGAAGGCGTGCGCGTCGACCATCTCGATGCGGTCATCCAGCGCCTCAGGGCGATCGGCGCCGATATCGAGTCGGGTCCGGACTGGGTCCGCGTGACCGTTCCCGGCGCGCTCTCGGCCTTCAAATTCCAGTCCCTGCCGTACCCAGGACTGCCGACCGACCTGATGGCCCCGTTCGGCGTTCTCGCCACCCAGTGCGCCGGCACCAGCCTGATCCACGAGCCGCTCTACGAAGGCCGCTTTGGTTTCGTGAGCGAATTGGTTAAGATGGGGGCGAACGCGATCGTCTGCGATCCCCACCGGGTGCTGATCAGCGGGCCGACCCCGCTCTACGGACGCGAAATCAAGAGCCTGGACCTGCGGGCCGGAGCGACGCTTCTCTTGGCCGGCATCCTGGCCGAAGGCGAAACGGTCCTGCATGAAGCCGAGATCATCGACCGTGGCTACGAAAAGCTCGAGGCGCGCTTCGCCGAAGTCGGCGCCGTCATTTCACGCGAAGAAGACCTATGACGATTCCTGAAAACGCCAAAGCCCGCCACGCCGTCGGTTTCTATCTGGCGATCGTGTTCGTGATCTCGGCGTTCCTCTGGGGCTACCGCCTCGGTGCCGGCCGGGAACTGCTTCAGACGGCCTCGGCTTCCGGTACCATCGAAATCCACAACGCCGGGCTCGACCACTCGGGCGGCGTCGTGGATTTCCGGGAGTTCTGGGACGTCTGGGACACCGTCAAGCAGCGCTACGCCAAGCAGCCGATCGACCAGAAGGAGATGTTTTACGGCGCGCTCCGGGGCATGGTCGCCTCGCTCGGCGATCCGCATTCGATTTTCCTTGAACCGAAGGATTCGGCCGCATTCACCAAGGAGCTTTCCGGCGCCTTCGAAGGCATCGGCGCCGAGATCGGCGAGAAGAAAGGCAATCTGGTCGTGATCGCGCCGCTACCGTCCTCGCCGGCCGAAAAGAGCGGCGTGAAAGCGGGCGACCGCATCGTCGCCATCGATGGCGCCGACGCCTCCGGCATGGCGCTCGACGAGGCGGTCAACCGCATCCGCGGCGACAAAGGCACGACCGTCAGGCTGGATGTCCTGCGCGGACAGGAAACCAAGGTCCGCAGCTTCACGATCGCCCGCGATACGATCGCCATCGAGAGCGTCAAGGTTTCGTACGCGCAGTCCCCGAGCGGCAAGAAGCTGGCGATCGTCGAGGTCTCGCATTTCAACAGCGACACCTTCGACCGCTTCCTCGACGCCGTGACCGAGGTCCGCTCCAAAAACGTCGACGGCTTGGTGCTCGATCTGCGCAACAATCCCGGCGGCTTCCTTGACATCGCCGTTCAGATGCTCGGCGAATGGGCGCCCGGCCAGGAGGTCGTTTCCGAACGTTTCTCCAACGGCAGCCGCCAGGAACACCGTGCGGACGGACGCGGACGCCTGAAAGACCTGCCGACCGTCGCGCTCGTCAACGGCGGCTCCGCTTCCGCCGCCGAAATCGTCGCGGGCGCGCTGCAGGATCTCGGCCGGGCCAGGCTGATCGGCACCCAGACGTTCGGCAAAGGCTCGGTGCAGGACCTGATCGATCTCAAGGATGGTTCCTCGGTCAAGCTGACGATCGCCGAGTGGTTCACGCCCAACGGCCGGAACATCAACGAGAACGGCATCACGCCGGACTACGTCGTCGACCGCAGCGAAGACGACTTCGACAACAACCGCGATCCGCAATTGGGTGCCGCCAAAGCCTTTTTCGACGGGGCGGTTCCTCCGGCGCCGAAAACCCCTCCCGCCAGGAAGTGATATGCAGCCGACGCCGCGCCGCCACGGACGCCCGCGCAGGAAAGGCCCGCCGCGCGTGCAGGTCGAGATTTCGGCCGGCGGCGTCGTCTACAAGCGCACCCGCAAAGGCCTCAAGATCTCGCTGATGCTCGATCCGTTCGGCAAGTGGACGTTCGCCAAGGGCCACGTCGAGCCGGGCGAAACGATCGAGCAGGCCGCGCTGCGCGAGACGGCCGAGGAAATGGCGCTGCGCGGGCTGAAGCTCCGGCACCCGCTCGGCACCATCGATTTTTGGTTCCGCGAGAAGTACCGGCCCGGCAGCAAGGGAATGCTCGTGCACAAGTTCGTGCACTATTTCCTGATGGAAGTCCCGGCGGGGGAATGGGGTTCGCCGCAGAAGAACGAGAAGATCCGCCAGATCACCTGGGTCGACCCGCGCGAGGCGCTGCAGAAATCCAGCTACGAAGACGTCCGGCCCGTCCTGGAAAAAGCCTTAATCGCCCTCGGCGTGCGTAAACCGCCCAGCAACAATGTCTAAGTTCATCTTCATCGTCGGCGGCGTCATGAGCGGCGTCGGCAAAGGCACGGCCACCGCTTCGATCGGGAGGATCCTGCAGTCCAAAGGCTTCCGGGTCACGGTCGTGAAGATCGACCCCTACATCAACGTCGACGCCGGCACCATGAATCCCGTCGAGCACGGCGAGGTCTTCGTCACCGAAGACGGCGACGAGACGGACCAGGACATCGGCAACTACGAACGCTTCCTCGACACCGACATCACCTCGGTCAACTACATGACGACCGGGCGCATCTACAGGGAAGTCATCGACCGCGAGCGCAACCTGGAGTACGGCGGACGCACCGTCGAGGTCGTGCCGCACGTGCCGGAAGAAATCATCCGCCGCGTCCGCCGCGCCGCCAAGGAAGCGCACGCCGACATCTGCCTGATCGAGATCGGCGGCACCGTCGGCGAATACCAGAACGTGCTGTTCCTCGAGGCGGCCCGCATGATGCACCTGAAGCATCCCCAGGACGTGCTGTTCGTGCTGGTCTCGTACCTGCCGATCCCGTACAACATCGGCGAGATGAAGACCAAGCCGACGCAGTACG
>CAZHHN010000006.1:0-50867 GCA_964532415.1 uncultured Gammaproteobacteria bacterium | reverse complement strand
CGGCCATACAAGGCTAGTATAGCTCCTCGGGCGAGCTGTCCTAGTCTTGAACCTATAAAAAATGTCACGGTTATTGATTACAGTACAAAACGCGAACATCCGGGACACCGCGGGTCATCGTTGGCAAATAAAGGGATGAGTTCTTTACAGTGGACGCAATAACTTATTACGAGCATGCCACGGGTCGGTATCGGCTGCATTATTGTGCTGTGAAAGTCCTTTATTTTTTTCGCCAACTTTAAAAAAGGCTCAGCGGCAGGTGTTTCTTTTGGGACCAGTAGATTTTGCGGTATGTGACCAACTGAAGCATAGTTGTCATCTGCGCCGACAACAGGTTCATGCGCCCAAAGCAGGTAACCAAAATTTAAACTCTTCAGAGCATTGAACCTGCCGTTGAGAGCGTCGCTCATTTCCTTGAGCATGGGGGCTGTGTGGGAGAAAATCCAGCCTGCATCACATGAATTTCAAAGAGAAAAATATTCTGGCATCCAAATCGTTCTAATTTTTTGAGTTGCTTTAAAATTTTTTCCGTCTTCCCGCTTTTTATTGATTTGGATGTCCCGTCCGCATGCACTAAGACGCTCTTGGTTTCAAAAACCCTGTAGCGAGAGCCCCCATCCACAGTGGGAGGCAATTTATCAGGCATGCTCACAATGATGTCGAGGTCACCTTCAAACTCACTGCCCGCAAGTGACATTGGAATATTAATGGCAAACCACTGCCACCAATCATTGCAGAGAGCCCAGGGCGTAGGTGTTCGAAACATCTTCCAAATAGCACGAGCCTCGCGGTTTTGCGGCTTCGCTTCGAAAAGGGGCGGCAGCGGGGTTGGGCCTCCGGGGACAGGAACCCCAAGGTTCAATTTTTTAACGATTGGATTTTCCATATCGAAAAATCCTACGGCAACCCTACTTTTTCATCAAGCAGGTTTACCACCTTGTTTTCGTATACCAGTCGGCTTCGCAGGTTTCCCAAAAGCTCTCGCTTCTCAGACGTGCTTCCTTCTCGCAGGACGTACTTCGCATGCGCTTACAGTTGCAGAACGGAGCAAATCAACTTCAGCCCTTATTGGCTCCCTTCTATGCGAATTTTACGCTTGATCCGGTTCTACACAGAGGACGGGCGATGCAAAAGTTTGCGCATGTGAAGCGCGGGCTGCGCGCAAAAAGAAACGACCCGTGAACGGGGTCGGGATAAGCACTCGGGAGGTCAGTAGAGCGGCTGGCCCGTGGTGGCGGGCACGACGACTCCCTGTTCGGGCTTGATCGAGCGCCCGATCGGCACGACGCCCTGCCCGAACAGATCGAGCATCGGATGGAAATCCGCGGCGCGCGCCAGCTCGAGCGTCGCAAGATGGCCCAGCCACGTCAGAGCGATTCGCTGAAGAACCTTGTTGGTCAGGCCGGGACGGTCGAACGCTCCGGACGTGCCGTGATAAAAGAGCGGTCCGAGTGCGATCTGCTGGACCGGGTCGCGGCGAGGCTGTAAGGGCCCCCTCATGAGTGCGCGGGTGATCGGCTCACGCACAGCGGCCGTCAGCCCCGTCTCATACGCCTCATGCAGATCCTCATGCGGCAGCCGGCGATGCGCCCGAACGAGGTCTGGGAGCGTCACCACCCGGCACGCTCTCTTGGAGAAGTCGGCACCCATCATGCAGGCGACCGCCTCTGGCACCTCCGAACGGGGTACCTCCGGATGCCATGCCAGCCGATAGATGCGGGCGTGGGAAATACGCCCCCGAATCCGGCGGATCCGCTGTGTCGCCGCGTTGGCGACGCCTTCCGGCATTCCCGGAATGGAGCTCAGATACGCGTAGAGCCTGTAGACCGGATCGGACGGCGGACTTTGCGTGCGCGCTTCAGAATGTGCGACCTGCTGCATCACGACTCTTCCTCCTGCTGAATATGAGAGTGCGATGCGCGGAGGATAGCGCATCCGGACGGCGCGGTCAAGGGGAGATCGGCATATGTTATACTTTGCCCATATGAAGATCCGCAAAGCCATCCTGCCCGTCGCCGGCATGGGCACGCGCTTCCTGCCCGCCACCAAAGCCCAGCCGAAGGAAATGCTGACGATCGTCGACAAGCCCGTCATCCAATACGTCGTCGAGGAGGCGGTGGCCTCAGGCATCGAGGAAATCATCTTCGTCACGTCGCTCACCAAACGCGCCATTGAGGACCATTTCGACCGCAACTTCGAGTTGGAAGCGCGCCTGGCGGAGAAAGGTCGGGGCGCCGAACTCGCCGAACTCAAGAAAATTTCCGGTCTTGCCCGCTTCGCCTTCGTGCGCCAGCAGGAGCCGCGCGGCGATGGCCATGCCATCCTCTCCGCGCTGCCGTTCGTCGATCCGCAGGAACCGGTCGCCGTGCTGTTCGGCGACGACGTCTTCGACGCACGCGTACCGGTCCTGGCGCAGCTCATCGCCGCCTACGAGCGCTATCACGATCCGGTCATTGCCCTGTACGATGTTGGCCGCAAGAACGTCTCGAACTACGGCATCGCCGGCGGAAAAAAGATCTCAAAGGGCATCATGGAACTCAACGGCTTCATCGAGAAGCCTTCGATAAAAGAAGCGCCTTCGACCTTGGCCGCCGTCGGCCGCTACATTGTTACGCCGGAAATCTTACACCTGTTGAAGAAGAGCAAGGCCGGCAAAGACGGCGAGATCCGGCTGGCCGACGCTTTCACGACTCATCTGAAGAACGGTGCCGCCATGTATGGCTGCATCACCGAAGGAACCCGCTACGACTGCGGCAACAAGGCCCAGTTCCTGCTTGCCAACGTTGCCTATGGGCTACGCCATCCGCGCGTTGCTCCGGATTTCAAGAAGGGGCTCAAGAAACTTCTCTCACGTTGATATGCGCGTCCCGAAACCGATCGTCGGAGCGCTGCTGATCTCCACCCTGCTCCTGGCCGGACAGGGCTGCCTGAACTCCAGCCTGCAGGCCCAGCCGGATTCGGCCAAGCCGATCACGCTGAATTATTGGCGCGTGCTCGACGACGGCGACACCTTCGACGGCGTCATCGCGGCCTATCGGGCGCTGCATCCGAACGTCACCATCAACTACCGCAAGCTGCGGTTGGACGAGTACGAGGACCAGCTGGTCAACGCCTTCGCCGAAGACCGCGGTCCGGACATCTTCAGCATCCACAACGACTGGATCCGCGCCTATCAGCCCAAACTGCTGCCTGCGCCGGGGAGCGTCAAGGTCGCTTTCCGCGAAGTGCAGGGTCTGCAAAAAAACCAGGTCTGGGCCGAGAAGACGCTGCCGGTCATCACGCCGGCGCAGGTCAAAAACAACTTCGTCGATCAGGTCGGACGCGACGTCGTCATCAAAGGCCAATCGGACGATCCGAAACAGGGCATCGTCGACCAGCTCTGGGGGTTGCCGCTCGCGATGGATACGATGGCGCTCTATTACAATAAGGACGTGCTCAACGCCGCCGGCATTCCGACGCCGGCCGGGACTTGGGTGGAATTCCAGGACCATGTCAAGCGCCTGACCGCCTACGACGCGCAGGGCAAGCTGGTAAAGCCGGCCGCCGGTATCGGCACCTCGCGCAACGTCGACCGCTCGTTCGATCTCCTTTCGCTCCTCATGATGCAGAACGGCGCGCAAATGGCCGACGCCAACGGCCTGCCGACCTTCAATCGCACGCCCGAGAACCTGACGCGCGACGTGCCGCCCGGGCTCGAAGCGCTGACTTTCTACACCGACTTTGCCAACCCATCCAAGGAAGTTTTCACCTGGGACGACACCCAGCCGAACTCTTTCGATGCCTTCGCTGCCGGCAAAACGGCCTATTACTTCGGCTATGCCTACAGCCTGCCGATGCTCAGGGCGCGGGCGCCGAAGCTGAACTTCGGCATCACCAACGTGCCGCAGATCGATCCGGCCAACAAAGTCAACTACGCGAACTATTGGGTCGAGGCCGTCTCGAAAAAAACCGCGCATCCGGACGCGGCCTGGGACTTCGTGCAGTTCGCGACGGCGGCCGATCAGGCCAAGCTTTACCTGGCCAAAACCGCCAAGCCGACCGCCCTCCGCAGCCTCGTCAACACGCAGCTCAGCGACCCGGATGTCGGCATCTTCGCCTCGCAGGTACTGACGGCGCGCAGCTGGTACGTCGGTTCGAACATCAAGGCGACCGAGTCGGTTTTCGACGAAATGATCGATTCGACGCTCTCCGGCGCGCCGCCCGACCGCGCCATCAACCTGGCGGCCCAGACCGTGGCGCAAACGATCCGCTGACGGCCCCGAACCTCCCGTTCACGGGAGGTTTTGTGATACACTGGGCGCGATATGAAGCGCCTCTCACGCCTGCTCGTCCCCGCCCTCGCGGCCCTGGCGCCGCTGGCCGCTTCCGCCGCCTTCAAGCTGCTGCCGGATTGCACGGCGAACGGCAACTGCGGCATTACCGACATCCTGGTCGTGTTCGTAAACCTGGCCGAATACCTGCTGGGGATCTCGGGGGCGGTGGCGCTCGCCTATTTCGTCTATGGAGGCTTCGTGTTCGTCCTGTCGCGCGGAAACAAAGGCGAGGTCGATCGGGCGTTCGGCATCCTGCGCAGCGCGGCCATCGGCGTCGCCGTCATCTTCTGCTCGGGCGTGCTGATCCGCTTCTCCATCCAGGCACTGACGGGCGGGCAATCGGCCATCCCGACCATCGGCGAAAGCTGCAGCAGCGTGGGCAACCGGAGCAACCCGAGCGGCGACGGTCTGTGGATTTCGATGCCGGCCGGCTTCACGGATCCGTCCAACCCGACCGGCAGCGCGATCCAGGAAGGGCTCTGGTGCGCGGCCAAGGACAACTGCCAGTCCCTGAACACGGAGCTCGAGCGGCGCCATCGCCCCGAACGGTACACCTGCATTCCGACCGATCAGGGCAGAGGGTGCGTGCGCGGGCTCTGCCCGGCTTCCGGCGCTGACTCTGCCTGCTGCCTCAAATAAAAAGGCACCCATGCGACGTTTCGTTTCCCATTTCCTTCTGGCCGCCGCGCTGCTCGTTTCCGGTTTCCTGGCCGTCCCGCAGATCGTTTCGGCCGCTCCGGCCTGCTATTGTCAGACGCGGCATCTGGGGGGAGATCCCTGCGATTTCTATCTCGGCGTCAAACTGACGAACCGCATCAACTACATCGCGGGGAGGTGGTATCCGACCGGCGCGGCGATCGCGAATCAGGCCGACTGCCAAGACGAATGCGCCGGCCACCTCCAAGGCTCGGCCTACTACGGCAACCCGGGCGGTCCCGGCGCGGCGGCCTGCACGGCGACGATCGGCTTCGACGGACGCTGCGCCCCCGAGGCCAGCCCGAACGATCCGATATGCGGTACTCAACAATACTGCCTGTGCGCCTTCAAGCCCGGCACCACCCAAAGCAGCGGTTATCAAAACGTCAGCTGTGCAGGACGCTTTTGGTACAACTCGAACGGCAACGACCGCGGCAGCGCTGGCGCCACGCGCTGTGCCAGCGCCTGCGGAACTTACCTCGGCACGACGGCGGTCTCCGGACAGGATTACGTCAGTACCGCCAGCCTGCCCAGCCAATGTTATTACGACCGCAGTGGCGACAGCTGCGACGGTTCCGGCGAAGCGAACGGGATCAGCAACTATGGAAGCAGCTACCTCAACCTTTGCGCCCAGAACTGCCCCGGCAGCGCCGACCCCGCGGCCTGCCAGGCCAATTGCCAGGCTTCCCAGTGCAAGCCGCGCTGGTGCTACTGCCGCTATCCGGGCAGCTTTGCGGTCGAAAGCTGCCGCGCCAAAACCGTCTTCGTGGGAGGCGCGGTCAGCGACGCCGTCTGCAGTACGATCTGCCAGAGCAAATCTCTTGAATTCAGCCAGAGCTACGACAGTCCGGACGGCGGCTGTTCGTATCTCGACTCGAGCCTCTTCACCGTCGATCCGGCCTCCGACCATTGCGCCAAACCGGCGCAGGACCGACCGAGCTGCGAGGCGGCCGAAGCGGCCCATGCCGCCCTGAACAGCGCGCAGAACGCTGCCCGCGAAGAACTCCGGCGCGGCAGCGTGCTCGGACTGAACCTGCCGCTCTCGAATATCAGCCCGCCGGCGCTGATCGGACGCGTCATCCGCCAGCTGCTCAGCATCGTCGGCGCGCTCACCCTCGCCTACTTCGTCTGGGGCGGCGTGAGCTGGATGCTGGCGCGCGGCAACCAGGAGGAGGTCGCCAAAGCGAAAAAAATGATCACGGCCGCCGCTTCGGGTCTGATCGCCATCTTCGCCGCCTACGCCGTCCTCTCGCTCATTCTGAACACCCTTTCCCGCTGACTATGCGCACGAAACGTCTGGCCGTTCTGGCTTTCGGACTGCTGCTCCTTTCCCGCGCAGGCACTGTCTGGGCCGACACGCTGGTGACAAGCACTTCTTCGACCGGCGCGGGTGCGCAAGCGTCAGCCGGCGCCATCCGGCTTTCGAATCCGCTCGGGGCCGAGAGTCTACCGGCGCTGGTCGGCAACGTCCTCCGCATCGCCATCGGCATCGTCGGCGCCGTTTCCCTACTGATCTTCATCTCCGGTGGATTACGCTGGTTGACCTCGGGTGGCGAGGCTGCTAAAATTCAGGCAGGCAAAGACGCCATGAAATGGGCGGCGATCGGGCTGGTCGTCATTTTCTCCAGCTACGCTCTCGTCGGTTTCGTGTTTAAGCTTTTCACAGGCTAAGCCTGAAAGGAGGTGAGTTGCATGACGAAGAACACGCTCTTCAAGGGTCTGGTCAGCACGGCCATGATCGCCACGATGGCGCTCCCCGTGGTCGCTTTGGCCCAGAATTCCGTGACCGCCAACGAGCTCCTGCCCACCCAGATCGGCGGAGAGATCGGCACCGGTACGACCGACATCCGCATCACGATCGCCAGGATCATCCGCACGGCCATGAGCCTCCTGGGCATCATCGCCGTCCTGATCGTTCTGTACGGCGGCTTCAAATGGATGACCGCGGCCGGCGCAGAAGAGTCCATCGAGGACGCCAAGAAGATCATCACCGCCGGTGTCATCGGCCTGATCATCATTCTCACGGCCTACGCGATCGCCTCTTTCGTGATCAACAGCCTCGTGACCGCGACTTCCTAGGTCCTTTCGAGACGCACGAGCCTCGTCCGACGGGGCTCGTGTCGTCGCGAGGGCTCGGGACGCCGGGATGAATTTCGTCCCCGCGTCCGGACTCCTTTGCACTATGCGCATGCGACTCAAACCCATCCTGCTCCCGGCCGTGATCTCGTTGGGAACGCTGGCAATCGGCACGTTCGCCCTCGCCGCCGGAAACTTCGGCCTCGATGCGGCCGTGGCCGGTACCGGCATCCCCCAGACCGGCAGCCTGCCGATCCTGATCGGCAAGATCCTCCAGACCGTGCTCAGCTTCGTCGGCGCGCTCTTCCTGCTCCTGACGATTTATGCCGGCTTCATCTACATGACCGCCCGGGGCGACGAAAAGAAGGTCGGCGACGCAAAGAAAATGCTGATCGGCGCCGTGACGGGCATGATCATCATCGGCGCCGCCTACGCCCTGACCACCCTGGTGCTGAACGTGGCGACGGGACCGGGCGGCGGTACGTCCACGGACACGACGTCTGGCACGCCGCAACAGTTCTCAGTCCCGCTCGGAGGCGCATGCACGGAGTCGTTCCAATGCATGAACGCGCTGCTCTGCAACGCGACGACACACACATGTCAGCCAAGCTCATGAAAAAACTTTTCGCCTCCATCGCGCTCTGGCTCGTCTATATCCCGCTCGCGCACGCGCAGGACTTCGGCCGGGGCAACCTGGATGCCATCGCCGGACAGGCCAACCTCCGGAACCAGACAACGCTTCCCCAGCTCATCGGCAACCTCGTGAAGATACTGATCGGCGCCCTCGGCATCGTCTTCCTCCTGCTCACGGTCTACGCCGGCTACCTCTACCTGACGGCGCGCGGCGAGGAAAAAAACGTCGAGCACGCCAAGGATACGCTCCGGCGCGGCGTGACCGGCATCGTCATCATCCTTGCCGCCTACGCCATCGCCGCCTTCGTCATCAACCTGCTGACGAACGCCACGACCACCAGCGCCACAACCGGCGGTTGACCTCTAAATCATTCATGCGCGTTATGCTGAAAAAATTCTTTCTCGGACTGCTCTCCTGCCTGATGCTCGGCCAATTCGCTTTCGCGGCGCTGCCGGCCTCGGCCGCCTGCGACCTACTGACCGGAAACTCGGTTGACTGCCTCTCGGCGACCAACCTGGGTAACGGCACCGGAGCCGTCACGGCCGGCCAGGCGCTGCCGCAGCTGGTCGGTCGGATCGTGCGCATCGTGCTCGGTCTCCTGGGTCTGATCTTCCTGATTCTGATGGTCTACGCCGGTTTCAAGTGGATGACGGCGCGCGGCGAAGAAGGCCCCGTTACCGAAGCCAAAGACACGATTCGCAGCGCTGTGATCGGATTGCTGATCGTCTTCCTGGCCTATGCGCTGACCGGCTTCATCATCGACGCGATCATTCGGGCGACGGCGAGCACGTGAGGCCGGAACATCTCCGAAAAAGAAGAACGACTCGCTGTAGAGGCGAGTCGTTTCTGATTCTGAGCGCTGAGCCGATGGCTCAGGGGTAGGATTCGTCGAATCGGTAATGCTCGAATGGAGCTGTGGAAAAGGCCGTGACTTCCTTGGAGGACGGCACGAATCCGGCTGCCGTCCGGCGGAAGTACATGATATGCAGGCTTGGTGCTTCCCTGCCGATCTCGAAGCACATTCTCTGCTGCGGGCCCAGCATCGACATGCCGGTGTGCGAATCGACTTCGGCGCCGGCGATCACAAACCGTTCATTCGACGTCGTCTGGAAGCTCATCCAAGTGTTGGAGAAGGAGCAGCTGCCTCGGCGTTCTCCGTTGCAGAACTCGTTCCTGATACTCTTCGTCTCGAAGCCCGCTGCTCCTCTGCAAGCGCCGTTGCTCAGCCAGGCGCCGTAGGGACCGTGCCCTCGGGGAACAATCGCCGTCGTGACCGTGACCGGCTGCGGCATGTCCTGCTGCCTCCTTTCGGAAGCAGCCGGGTTCCGCGCGTCGGCCTTGTCGGGCACGTCGTCGGTTTCGGCCTTCTGCGGACTGTTGCGGCGCTCCATTTCAAGAAGCCGTTGCTCGAGAGCTTCGTAACGGGCACTGGAGACGCAACCCGCGACGAGCACAGACAGGATGAGAATGATCTTCTTCATGACTTTTACTCCTCCGCTCCCTTGGCGGGAGCCACTGCGTTGTTACGTGGGTGTGTTTCCAAGTACTGCCGGCAGTCGTCGACCGCCTCTTTGCGCTCCTGCGCATCGGGGTAGGTCTTCTCCAGCGTGGAGTCTCCGGCTTTGGCGGCGAGGCCAACCAGGAGCTGGCACTGCGCCCGACCGAGCTCTTTGACGACGGCGCGCGTCTTTGCATGCTCGCGTGCCAGATTGTTGAGCTTCTCGGTGCTGCCAGCATCGCCATGCGTGCCCGGGATGGGAGCGGCCGCCCCGCGATTGTTGTAGCTTCCGGGATTGGGAGCGGCCTGATAGACCGGCACGACGACCGCCTGCGAACAAAAGTCCGCATGGTAGGCGCAGGGATCCTGCTGGAAGGTGCCTCCGGTCGCCGGTGCCGCATTCCAGCCGTAGCCCTGGTATCCCAGGTTGGCAGGAATGGGAGGAGCGAACGGAGTTCCGATCGACGACCCAGAGGATTCCGTCTCGAACGTCTCGTGAACGTTCCCGTTCCTGTCGCGCACGACGTTTCGGTCGTACTTCATTCTGCTGGAGACGGCGGCGGCGCATCCGCCCGAGAGAAGCATACCGATGCAGAGGATACTGAAGATGTGCGTCGAGCGCATTGGCGTGATCCTTCCGGGCCGGAGCCCTGTTGGTGGAATTCGGTTGTCAGCGAGCACATTTCGGCTCAGGATGCGGCAAATATTCGCCATTTCCTGATCGGCCACTATAGCATAAAAAGCCGATTTTGTCAATAGAAAATGGCAAAAAGAAAGCCCGGCGACAACTGCTGTCGACGGGCTAAGCTGAGTGTGACTTGGAGTCAGATATCGTTCAGACCCTTACCCAAGGAGCGATACTCCACCCGCTCTGAAGATCGTGCAGCGGGGGCGTTCTCCCTTGCCGGAACCGGAGCCGCGGCAGCCTTGGTGGGTACTGCGGCCGGCGGAGGCAGAGGGGTGCTGGTCGGCACCGGCAGCGTTCCCACGGTGGGATCGGGAGCGTTGGCGGGCACGGGCACCGATACGGGATCCGATGGGGTCATGCCGAGCTTGCGCTCCGCATATCCCAACGTGTTGTCGGTCGCCCGCTCTTCGATGGCCCGGGCCCTTTGGGCCGTCTGATCCCGCATGATATCTCCCCTACGGCTCAACTCCGCCCAAGTGATGTTTCCCCTATACCAGAGGAAGGCGAAGATAATCGCCGAGAGGAGCGCCGCAAGCTTGGCCGATTTGAGCAGTCCGGGCCCCTTCTCTTTCGAGAAGAAGCTCGAAACGGCGATGGCGAAGGGCGCGGCGAGCAGGACGGCCGCGATGACGACCGACCAGTTCGGCGGCGTCGGAACGAAATAGAACATGCCTTTGACCAGCACCACTCCCACCATGAGGATGAGACCGACCCGGCCTCCTGTGTTGAGGAGGTCGAGGACGGTGCTGACCGCGAGAAGCACTACGCACACGACGAGCGCATGCACGACCGTTGCCGAGTCGCCCTTGGGAACCCAGAAGGTTCCGAAGACGAACACGGCCATGGCCAGCTTCAGGAAGAATTGGCGGCGGCCGAGTGCCGTATGCGCCAGCTTCTCCGCATCCTGAGGACTGACCTTGAACTCCGGGATCTCTGCGCCGATTTTCCTCGGCAGCTTCGCGGCGGTATTCGCCACCGCGGCTGCCGTGGTCGCGCCGATGCCCCACAGCCGGTGTGTAGCGTAGGTCAGCCACGCGGCGAGGTGCGCGGCGGTAAGCCAGAAGACCCCGAGCAGGAGGATGCCGATACTGCGGAAGGTGATCGTGCAGACATCGGGCAGCGGCATGATCCCCAGAACCAGGAAGAATCCAGCCAAGGACAGCCAGATGGCCGTCCCCGTGCGCAGATAGCGCCAGGTACTGGTGAACAGCTCCTCGGCATGATCGCAGAGGATCTGAAACTCTTGAAGCGCATCGGCAGCGATCTCTCCGGCGCCGTGCCACAGCGTCGGAAGAGCGGCGCGTGCGAGCTTGCCTTGATCGACAAAGACCGAGGCGATCGCGGCCAACGTCGGCCACGAGGCGAGGAACGCGACCAAGGGGTGCGCGCTAGAACCTTTCGTTCCCGTTTCCATGGAGATCTCTCCTTTGGGCTATTGGCCCAGATAGATGTAGGTGCTGAATGCGGCCAGCGAGAGGAAGAAGGCCGCGAGCGCCCATACGGTGCGATGCCTCCGATTCCGACGAACCGCAGCATCGTCCATTTTTGGCCGTCGCGCCATTTTGCGCGCCTGGAGTTCCGCGTGCCGCGCTTTGCGGCTCGCTCTCCACGCATCGCGCGCAGGTTTGCTCTCATCCGCCAAGCCGGCGAGGACTTGGAAGACCTCTGCCCATTGACGCCCTTCTCGCTCCCCGACGGATTCCTTATGCGGACCGACCAGCATGTCGAGGGCTGTCTGCCAGTCCCACGACTTGATCTTCTCGAGGAAAAAGACGAAATCCTCTCGCGCATCCGGCCGACCGAACGCCTCGAGACATCTGTCGTGAAACTGCGCATCGCGGCGCATCGTCTCACAGAAGTTTCCGAAGAAGAGGGTGTACAGCTCGGGCCGTGAAGTCTGGAGCTGTCGCCAGTGCCCGAAGAGCGTGTGCTCCGTGGGCCGTGCTTCGACATGCTGCTGCGGCGTTGCCTGATTCTGGGCAGAACCTGCTCCATCGGCGCTCTTCACAGGCGCATCGCCTTGGATGCGCTTGACCAGCGCCGCGACTTCGTCGGGAGTCCCGACGCAGCCACAGTCACTGACTTGGAAGCCGAGCGCTACCGCTCGACGCATCGAGATGACGGACCTAGATGCGTCTTTCCCGACACGCGGTGGGCGGATATCGGGATGAGCGCACTGGCTGGAATTCCAGACCGTGACGTTTATGCCCTTCCGAACGACTTGGGTGATGAAACCCATTCCGTCGGGATCGTTGGCAGCCGTGGCCGGGCCTTTTGCGTCACCGGTCTTGCCCTGACCGCCTTGTTTGGCTGCGGAGAGGCCTCGGGCGACTTCCGTGAGCGCCTCTTCGGCATACTCGTGAAGGGCATCGCCCATGGGACCGCTGATCGGGACGGCGGCGCGGGGAATCTCGAAGACGCCGGCGGCGTATTTGATGATATCGCGCCACGGCAGACCGGCGAGCGTTGACTTCGCCGTCTCGAGCAAGCCTGACGCGAAAGGTATATTCCGTGTTCTGAGCCAGTTTTCGAACTTCGCCATGCGGGCGGGCAATTGCTGCCCGAACTCATGGGCGACATCTTCGACCGGGAGCTTGAAAGCCCTGGCAAGATTTACGGTATCGGACATGATGGTTCCCTCCAATTGTCAACGACCGGGAATCCGGTCAGGTTATGACCGAATGCCACGTCTTTGAGGGCGGGAACCGCTCTCATCGTGACGCCTGCAGGATAACACAAAAAGGCTATTTTGTCAAGAGTTTTTGACATGAATTTCGCTCATTTTGGCCCTAAAACCCTTGCATCTCGCCATCGTGGCGGTTAAGATACGTTCAGAACGACCTCTTACCCTCACAAAGCCATGGCCAAACGCAAAACGCAGCTGAAAACGCCCGAAACGGTGGCGCTCCAGGAGCCTTGGATCGACGGGGAGCCGGAAGGCCAGCTTTCGGTCGACGTGTACCAAAAAGGCGATCAGGTCGTGGTGAAATCGACGATCGCCGGCGTCGAGCCGGAAGACTTGGAAATCTTCCTAAACCGCGACATGCTCACGATCAAAGGGAAACGCGAGCATGCCGAGCGGATCGAGAAGGGCGATTTCTACATCCGCGAATGCTACTGGGGTAAGTTCTCGCGCACGATCATCCTGCCGAGCGACGTGAAATGCGAAGACGCGAAGGCGACCCTCAAGGACGGCGTCCTGACCGTCACCATGCCCAAAGCGCGGCACTCCCGCACGATTCCGGTCAAACTGATTGCCTGATGACCGAACACCGGAAAAAAGAACGGTTCGCCTCTCCCCTCCGCATCGCCTTGGCGGGCGTTTTTTGCCTGGTGCTCGTGCTGGGACTGGTGGCTGCGCAGGTCGTCCGCGCCGACGGACAGATTTTGCCGAACGTGTCGGTTGGCGGAATCTCGGTCGGCGGACTGACGCCCCCGCAGGCGCGCGCCAAACTGGAAGAAGCGCTTCGGGCCGTCAATGTCGGCGGTTTGCAGTTCCGTTATCAGGACAGGAATATCGCGCTGAAAGCATCCGCGGGGGCGTCCGCTTCCGCCGATGTACCGATTGCCTACGATCTGGACGGCATGGCGGAGGCCGCTTTCGCCTTCGGCCACGGCAGCGGTACCGGCAAGCTGCTGACAGCCAGCGCGCAGGCGCTCTTCGCGGAGGTGCGCCAGCCGGTGCTGCTGTCCGTCGATACGTCCGCCATCCGCGACCGACTTGTGCAGCGCTTCGGCAACCAGGAGCAGCCGGCCCGCGATGCTTCTTTGACGATCACGCAGAATGTTACGCTCGTGGCGGATCAATCCGCCAGCGGAGTGCCACAAACGCGGCGCGACTGGAACATCGACGTGCAGCCGGATTCGACGGGGCTGACGTTCGATTATGACCGGGTCATCGCATCGGCCGTATCCGGACTGGGGGCTTGGCGCGGCGCCGACATCGAACTGCACGCCGAGGTCAAACCGCCGTCCGTCACCTCCGGGATGGCGATGGGCTTGAAAGACCGCGCCTTGAACGCGCTCCGGCGCGGCGACGTAAGCCTCGCCTTCGACGACCAGCGCTGGACGATTCCCGCCTCGGCGCTTCCGGATGCGATCGATATCCGGCTTGGGGCGGATGGCCAGCCGCATGTCGTTCTCAAACATGAGGCGCTCGGGAGCATTCTGGATCAGGCCGCCGCCGCGATCGAAACCGATCCCAAACCGACGCATTTCACGCTCGGCGAGGACGGCCGCGTGCGGGATTTCGACGGTGGCGCGCTCGGCCGGCGGCTCGACCGCGAAGCGAGCCTGGCACGCATCGACGGGCAGTTTGAAACTTCTGCGGGCGGCGATTTCCCTTTGGCCGTCACGACGATCTCCTCGTCCGCCTCCGACGCGCTGGCGCAGGAGATGGGCATCAGCGAACTGCTGGGCTACGGCACGTCGAACTTCGCCGGCAGCCCGGTCAACCGCCGCAAAAACATCGCCAACGGCGCGCGGCTGCTGAACGGCCTGGTCATCAGGCCCGGCGAAACGCTCAGCCTGCTCGATCATCTGCGCCCCTTCGACGCCGGCAACGGCTACTTTCCGGAGCTGGTCATCAAGGAAAAGCGCACCGTGCCGGAATTCGGCGGCGGCCTCTGCCAGATCGGCACGACCACCTTCCGCGCCACCATGGGCGCCGGGCTGCCGGTCGTCGAGCGGCAGAATCATTCCTACCGTGTGGTCTACTACGAACCGGCAGGAACCGACGCCACCATCTACGATCCCGCGCCGGACTATAAATTCCTGAACGATACGGCCCACGACGTCGTGCTGATCACCAGACAGATCGACAACACGCTGCGCTTCGAACTCTGGGGCACGCGCGACGGCCGCGTCCAGAAGCAGAGTCCGGTAAAAATCTGGAACGTCACCCCGCCGCCCGAGCCGAAACTCATCCCGACGTCCGCGCTGCCGGACGGAACGAAGAAATGCTTCGAGTCGGCGCACGCCGGCGCGACGACGCTCTTCACCTACACCATCACCTATCCGGACGGCACGCCCAAAGCGCAGGACTTTCGGAGCGTCTACCGGCCCTGGCAGCAGCAGTGCCTGGTCGGCACGGCCGGCGCGCCGAACATCGTCATTCAGAGAGACGGAGCGATCAAAGAGTTACCGACCGTTTCAGCCAGCGCGACGCCGGCCGCGGCCTGAAACGCAAAAACGGCCACGTGGCCGTTTTTACGCAGAGCGATGCGCGGATTCTTTTCGTGATGGCTCTGCAGGAATTCGCGCTCAAGAAGATAGCTTACAGGGGTGTTCGAGCCGGAGCCCGAAGTACCCTATGAGACATCCCCATGCTTGTCGTGAGCGCGAGTTTCTACAGACCAGGTAAGAGTCGGTCCGGAACGTTTCGGCTTCGTACAGCGGTCATGAGCGGATCCACGTGACCCAAACAGCATGCTTCGGATTGGCGTTCAGCGATGTGATTTCGTGAAGCCGATGCTTGAGTGACGTGCAACCTTACCATGACCGCCTGTGGCTGTCAAGGCCCGCGGGGGGGTCTATGCGTAGAATACGCCAAATTTTAATGACAAAATTTTCATGAAATGGGCTATCCGAGCTTATATAAATAGCAAGAACACGCTTTATATATTGACAAACTATCCATATTATGGTAGATTGATCGAAGTAAATTCGGGTCGACCACAACCAACGAAAGGGCTCTGACATCATGAGCATGCGCACCTGGACAGCAACGAAGCACTATATGGCGCAGTGCGGGCCGTCCGCCGGGACGAATGTCATCGTCCTCAGTATCATGCTGTTTCTCAGCCTGATCGCCTACATCGCGCTCCACTGAGCGCTCCGTCGTCTCTTCTCGAGGATGCCCCCTGGCATCCTCTGTAGTCTCCGAGGCTCCAGGCATGCCGCCTGAAGCCCTAAAGCCTGCAAGGCCTAAGGCCATAGATCGGGGAGGGATCTTGCCGAAAAAAGTTTTTACGGGTACCTTGGCCGCAGCCTTCGGCGCCTCAGCAATACTGCTGAGTTGCCAAAGCCCTGCGGCCCGCATCTCTCCACAACAGGAGTTTCCGATGACCAAGTTCGTTTTTGCACTTTGCATGCTCGTTGGCGCCGCGATGGGCGGTTGCCTAAACAATCGTCCGACCGGCGGCGTGAGCGACTCGCCGGGACATACGGGCACCGCGTGTCAGGTTCTGCTGTCGCATCAGACCAGCGTCAGTCGCAGCCATCTGTCGATCGTCGGACTCCCTCCGAGCGGTGAAGACGGTCTGCTCCTGCGCTGGGCAATAACCAACGCCCGCAGTTCCGCGCATACCGTCAACGTTCCGTATCTGGTTGTCGCGCTGCGGACGAGCGGGGAACTGGACGCCTCCGCGCTGGAGCTGCGCCGCATCGACGAGACCGGCGGCAGTACCGGCGTGGCGCCGGGAGAGCGCTACTGCGCCGCGGACAACAATGCCGCGAGCTTCTCGGCGACGGAGATCGCACTCGCGCCGGGCGAGACCGGCACGTACGGCATCTTCGGTCCGCACACCGGATCGGTCACAACGACCTTGGCGGCAGGATCAACCTGGGACGAGGGCGACGGCCTCCCGCGAGGCCTCGACGACCCGGCGCTCGATCTCAATGCACCACCGCAGACGGCGCCCTGACCAAGGAGACCTGCGTGCGGGTCTTTCACAATTCCAACTTCGAACATTCTGTGGTGGTTGAATTCTTCCGTCTTATGACCATCCTCACCTTCGCCTTCCTGCCGGTGTGGGCCTACGCCTACCTCAGGTTCTGAACTCCCCCGATTCACGACCATAGGAGTGCTATGACCATTGGAACGGACCGACTGCGGACTCTTTCGGAAGACATCGATGCGTGCCTGGCCGCGCTCGGCGGCGGAACGCATGACGGCGAAACGGCGTTCCCCGTCGACTTCGCCGACGGCACGGGCGATTACGCTTTGTCGCCCGGGATGGACGAAGTGGTGATCATTCTCGACAGCCCCAAGGGGACTGACGGCATCACGACGTACGTCGCCGACGACAACGCCATCACGGCGCCGATGGCGGCCGTATCGCCTCCGCCGGATGACGACATCCCTCTGCTCGAGGGCGACGCGCTCGATGCGCTGCTGGACAGCGACGAGTCCTGATCTCCCCGGCGTGCCTCAGCGCACAAGCCCCGCAAGCCTATATGGTTGCGGGGCATTCTTTTTACTTACGGATGATCTTGTCGATCAGGCCGTATTTGCGCGCCTCGTCCGCCGTCATGAAATTATCGCGGTCGGTGTCTCTGTCGATCTTGGCCATGTTCTGGCCGGTGTTCTTGGCGAGGATTTGATTGAGCTGATCCTTCATTTTCAGGATGCGCTCGGCTCGGATCTTGATGTCGGAAGCCTGGCCCTCGGCGCCGCCGAGCACCTGGTGGATCATGATCTCGGAGTTCGGCAGGGCGAAGCGCTTGCCCTTGGCGCCGGCCGAGAGGAGCACCGCGCCCATCGAAGCGGCCATGCCGACGCAGATGGTCGACACATCCGGCTTGACCAGGTCCATCGTGTCCATGATCGCCAGGCCGGCGGTGACGGAGCCGCCCGGCGAATTGATATAGAGCTTGATATCGCGGTCTTTGTCCTGGCTCTCGAGGAAGAGCAGCTGCGCAATGACGATGTTGGCGACGTTGTCGTCGATGCCGTCGCCCAAAAAGATAATGCGGTCCTTGAGCAGGCGCGAATAGATGTCGTAGGCGCGCTCGCCCATCGGCGTCTTCTCGATGACGGTCGGGATCAGGTAGTTGGCATCCGGCAGCGAACTGATGGCGTAGGGATTTTTCATGAGGATGGTTTACCTGAAAGATACCGCATTGACATTCAGGTGGAAAGTGCGTAGGCTCGGCGTAAGCTCTTAAAAGGAGACCGTGACAATGGGTTTACGCTCGAAACGAATCGTTCTTTTGTCGTTCGCGCTGGCGTTCGGCGCGATCATCGCCTCGTGTGACGGCCAGCCGGGGTCAGCCACGCGCGCGAAGCCAACGGCCAAGAGAATACTGCCGTCATGCGGGGACGGCACGACCCTGATGGTGAATGGGCAGATATTGCCCTGTCTACCGCAGGATCGGGGAAAACCCTGCGTCGCAGAGGTGGATATCGCCAAGGGCATGGTACGCGAGATCTTGGTGCAGGCTCATGCCGCCGACGGCAGCGAGTGCAGGACCACGCCCGTAACGCAGCTTCAAATGCGGGGTCTCAGCAGGTGGGACGTGGATACTGCGCAGGGTAACTTCGAGGTCAAGCTCCACGCGGCTCAAGATATCTTCGATTCCGATGCCTCCGAGGAACCCCAGACGATCTTTGAGATTCATCCCGGCGACATCTCAGCATTCCTGCGGGTGAGCGTTGCCGTTAATCTGACGGGGCGCTGGCAGCTCAACCTGCCGGATATCCCAAGCATCGATATGCCTCTCCAGCAAGGAGGGCGCCTGTTGGGACAGGGCTGCAAAGCGAACGGTTCCGGTCAGTTGTGCAAGACGTCCGCGGGAGAAGTTCATGGCAAGAACGTGACCCTGCGGATCGGCCAGGGCGACAAGCTGTCCGAATTGCACGGAACGCTCCTCTCGCGCAACGCCATGGGTGGCGAATGGGAAGGCCACGGCATTTGGAGCGCCATGCGTCTGAACCAATAAATCGGTGTGAAGCCCGCATGCATCGCTGCCGGGCTTTTTCATTTACGCGACCGCCACGCGCCAGCCCGATTCGTCCTCGACGATCTGACCGGAGACCATGAAGCCGGCCGCCTTCTTATGCCCGCCGCCGCCGTAGGCTTTGGCGAGCTCGGCGACGTCGACGTCCGACGCGCTGCGATAACTGCCTTTGACCTTGCCGCCCGGCAGTTCCTTCAGCACCAACACCACCTCGGCCTTCAGAAGGTGATTGAGGAAATTCGAGAGGCCTTCGAGGTGTTCTTCTTCGATCGGATGGTTTTCGAGATCCCGCAACGTCAGCGCCGTCGTGGCGGTTTTATTTTTGGGGTCCCAGCGCAGACGTTCGAGCGCCGTGCCCCAAAGCCGAAGGGCATCGACCGGTTTGTTGCGCATCAGGCGGCGGCTGATGTCGCGGATCGAGGCGCCTTTGAGCAGCAGCTCCGAAGCGATTTCAAGGCTCCGGACGGTCGTGGCCGGGTTGGAAAAGTTGGACGTGTCGGTCACGAGGCCGGTCATCAGGCAGACAGCCATCGCGCGCGTGGTTTCCACCCCGTTGGCGGCGAGAAAGCCGTGCACGACCTCGGCCGTCGAAGACGCGTCCGGCACGACCAGATTGCCGTCGCCGAAGAGCGTATTGGTGACATGATGGTCGAAATTCGCCAGAAACGGCCTGCGCGGCATGCCGGCCACGAGATCGGCCACGCCGGCATACGGAAGATCGCCGGCGTCGAAAACGCAGACCGTGTCGACCGTCTCGTCTTGGAAAACTTCTGGATTCGTCACGACTTCGTGGATGCGCGGGAAATACGCGTACGCACCCGACGGCGCATCGATGCAGAATGCGTAGGCTTCCCGACCGGCATCGCGCAGCCAGTTATAGACCGCCATCATCGCGCCGAGCGTGTCGCCGTCAGGTTTCTTATGGGCGACCAGAATCGGCCGCCGGGCGGCGGAGAGTTTTTCGAAGATGGTTTTGGAGGCCGCCTGGTTCATGGTGAAAAGCCGTTCAGTATGCGAAAACGAAAAGCTCCCGTCAAGGGGCGGGAGCGGGCGGAGATCAACGGAGGACCCTGACGCGGAGAGGACCCGTCTTCTTCTCTCCCCCATCCTCCATCGCCGCAAAGATGGCGTGCGGGAAGCCGGCGGTGAGAAGCCCGTCAGAGGCATGAAATTCGATACCCTGATCGAAGAGCGGCTGCCACGCTTCCCTGACCAAGGCGATGCCATAAGGAGTAAAGACCGTTGGTTGCGGCGGATTTCCTTTTGCGCCAGCCGTCGCCGGATGCGATGAAACATGCATGTACGGCGAAACGCGCAGACAGGGCATCGGATCGAGATTCCCGACCTGACGGCCTTCCGTGGTGCGATATTCCCCTTCCGGCAGGCGTTGAAGCGCCGTCGTCCCAAACGGATAAAACCTCATTTGAAACGGCTTGGCGTTGATCTGACAACAGGCGTTGTCGACATCATAACGCTCGAACCGGGTGCACGCCTCCAGGCGGATCAACGCCAACAGGTCCTCATCAAAGGCCAAATCCGCTCTTTGGCCGAATGTGCGGGCCGTCCATTTGACGTTCCCATATCTTTCCCGCGCCTTTTCCGCCAGATACCACAACATGCGGAATCCGACGTCGATGACACGGCGGGTGTCATACCGATCGCCGTGCATCACGGCAATATCGGACTGATTTGTCGGATACACTCTTGGAAAATCCGGAAAATACGGAGCGTATTCGGTGTCATTGCTGTTCACGGCTCCTCCTGTGGCGTGGACACGTCGTTCCCAAGATAGCGGCAGATGCGAAGCGATCCGCGGCCGGCGCCGAAAACGTCCGGATCGAAGTGCACTCCGCAAAAACTCAGTCCGCCGTAACCCACCTCTGCGGACTCGAGGCCCATTCCGATCAGGTTGGGCAGCAGGCGCTCGAGAGCCGATCGAAGCGACGGCGGAATCTCCGTCTCGGCGCCTTCACGCATACGAAACAGCAGGACCGGAGCGGGATTCAGATGCTCCCAGAAGTTGCCGAGGCTCGTCTGGCAGCAGGTGCCCGGACCGTGCAGAGCTTCCAGGCCCAGCAGGAACAGATGCACGGCGATCGGGCCGGTACCGATGATCCAATGGAAGTCGGTCACGTCGTATGAACGCCGTTTGGCGTCGCGAAACGCTTCTGCGATTTCGGTCCAACTGTCGGCCCCGTAGGGGCGCGTTCCCGATTCGTGCACATGGCAGAATTCCGCCGGTGGCTCTTCCGGAAAGCACATGAGGCACCTTCCGATCAGGACTCGGACGAGCGTGCCGGCCGCGCTCAGGACTTTTTCAAGATCGAATCTCGGGCCAATGGCCAGAACCGTATGCGCATCCGCGTCCTGAAGATACTCGATCATGCGTTTTCCCCCGGAAAAGGAGCTGCCTGCAGCTTCGCGCGCCGCGCTTGAATTGTCAAGGCATTCCCGGTATTTTTAAGGGACATTAGCCGCATCCCCATGTATCTCCAGCGCATCGAAATGCAGGGTTTCAAGACCTTCGCCAACCGCACCATCCTGGAATTCCTCCCGCCGAAGGAAGGCGGCCGGGGCACGACAGCCATCGTCGGGCCGAACGGCTCCGGCAAATCCAACATCGCCGACGCGGTCCGCTGGGTGCTGGGCGAGCAGTCGCTCAAGCTGCTGCGCGGCAAGAAGTCGGAAGACGTCATCTTCAGCGGATCCGAGAAGCGCGCCCGTTCGGGCTTCGCCGAAGTGTCGCTGCACCTCAACAACGAAGCGGGCGGCAACGATATCGGGTATCCGGAAGTCGTCATCACGCGGCGCATCTACCGCGATGGCGAGTCCGAATACCTCGTCAACAAGAACAAAGCCAAGCTGCAGGACGTGCTGCTGCTCCTGGCCAAAGCCAATTTCGGCCAGCGCACCTATTCCGTCATCGGTCAGGGCATGATCGACGCCATCCTGGTCGCCTCGCCGCGCGAGCGCAAGGAATTTTTCGACGAGGCCGCCGGCGTCAAGCAGTACCAGCTCAAGCGCGAATCGGCCGTGCGCAAGCTCGAAGCCTCCGACGGGAATCTGAAGCAGGCCGAGCTGATCCTCTCCGAGATCGAACCGCGCGTGCACTCGCTCTCGCGCCAGGTCCGGCGCCTCGAGGAGCGCGCCGGCCTCGAAAAAGAACTGCAGGAACTTTCGGTCCTGTATTTCGGCTCGCAGTGGAAGCAGATCCGCGGGGAGCTGGCCGCCATCGATGCCAAGACCAAAACCGTGGAAACCGGCCGCGCGGCCAAGGAAAAAGAGATGGAGGCCGTGCGCGCCGAACTTTCCGGCCTCGAAACGGAAGAGACGAAATCGGAGGGCCTGCTGGCGCTTCAAAAGGACTATGAGCGCGAGCTCGAGAAACGCAACACGCTGCGCGAGAAGGAGATCCAGCTCAAGAACCAGATCCGGCTCGAGCAGATGAAAGCCCAGGCCGCCCCGGGTCCGGCGCTGCCGATGCCGCTTGAAAAGATCATCGGCGAGATCGATGCAATTTCGGAACGGCATGACGAGCTGGTCTCCGCCCTGCTTGAAGCCGAAACGCTCGAGGAAGCGCAGGAAGCGGCCGGGAAACTGAAAGCGCTGGGGTCACAAATCGAGGAGCTGCTTTCGGAACTCCGGGAGCCCGGCCGCAAAGACACAAAGGAGAAAGCCGCTTCGGCGGCTACGACCGGTCTCCAAAAGGAACTCGAAACGGCGCTGGCCGACATCGCGGCGATGGCCAAAACGCTGGCCGATCTCCAGGGCCGCATGCAAAAGTGGGGCGAGGACGAGGCCAAAAAACGCGGCGCCTTCTTCGACATCCAGCGCAGGCTGCAGGCCGTGCAGGCCGAGCTGTTCGGGCTCGACCGGCACCTGTCCGACCATCGCGTCGAACGCGCCCGCGCCGAAACGCGGCGCGAAACGGTCGAGCGCGAAGCCCGGGAGATGATGGGCGAGGGCGCCGAAGCGGCGCTGGCGACCGAGCCGGAAAAGCCCGTCGACGCGCAGGCGCTCTCGCCGCGGCTCCACCAGCTGCGCACGCAGGTGGCGGCCATCGGCGCGATCGACCAGGCCGTCGTCGACGAATACAAAGAAATCAGGGAGCGTTTCGACTTCCTGAACGCCCAGATCAAGGACCTGCACCGGACCAAAACCTCGCTGCTCGGCATGATCGAAGAACTCGACGGACTCATCAAGAAGCAGTCGGACGTTTCGTTCCGGCGCATCAACCAGCATTTCGACGAATTCTTCAAACAGCTGTTCGGCGGCGGTTCCGCCTCGATGCAGAAGATCGAGCGCGAAGAGGAAGAGGATGAGGTCGCGGAAGCCGAAGCGGCCGCGGCCAAGGAAGCCGCCGGCGTCGAGGAAGACGGCGGCAAGCCGGCCGCCAGCGCGCCCAAAGAAGCTTGGCTGGGTCTCGACATCTTCGCCAATCCGCCCGGCAAGCGCGTCAAGACCATCCATATGCTTTCGGGCGGCGAGCGCGCGCTGACGTCGATCGCCCTCATCTGCGCCATCATGACGACCAACCCCTCGCCGTTCGTGGTGCTCGACGAAGTCGACGCCGCGCTCGACGAATCGAACGCGGCGCGCTTCGCCGGCATCATCGACCAGCTCGCGCACAAGACGCAGTTCCTGGTCATCACGCACAACCGCTACACCATGCAGAAGTCGCAGGTACTGTATGGCGTGACGATGGGCGAGGATTCCACCTCGGGCGTGCTGTCGCTGCAGCTGGAGGATGCCGAGCGCCTGCGCGGTTCAAAAAAACCCGCGGTGGCGGTTTGAACCGCAAAAGAAACGACGACCTGCAAGGGGTCGTCTTTCATTCCTGTTCGAGCGCGCATTTCAGGCTATGCATCAGACGGAGAAAAGAAAGGCGGCCTTCAGGGGGCCGCTTTTGGCTGCGATGCACACGTCTCAATGAAACGCGGGCCGTTGCCGATTGCGCGCAGGCGCTGGCGCAGGTCGTCAACCGCGTATTGGTAAAGCACGGGCACATCGTCCACGAAATCCACCTGGCCACACGCGCCGCAGACCCGACCGATGAGATGGGCGCGATATTTACCGTAGAAGCCTGGCGGCAGGATCGTTTCCGGACCGGTGACATACAGGTCGAACAATCTCCGCTCGCAGAGCGCGCAGCGCTGATGCCGCGACCGGAGCACGGGATACGATTCCGAGACCGGCACGCGCGCAAAGAGGAATTCGTTTTCGCGTTCCATGCGCACGTGAACGCCGTGCACCAGCGCAGGGGCCTGTTCGCCGATATAGCGAAACCCGGCTTGCAGACAGAGCTGGTAGAACGGGTGGTCCGGATCGTCATGGTTGATAATGGGCGGCGGATTCGTCACGCGGTGCGCGTGGCGTTTTTTGCGAAATGCGGACAGACGGACTCCAATTAGACAGGCGGCCGTGACCACCCCAAGAACGAGAATGGAGCTCAACATGTCTACTTCTCCTCAGGCTCCTCTTACCACGCTCGGATGATCATGTCAATGCGCGCACGGGCACAAAAGGCGTATGCATATCAGTCATCGTCATCGCCATCTTCATCATCGTCATCCTCTTCTTCATCGTCATCTTCGGAACCGTCGAAGAGGCTGCCATTCCCATGAGGCCCTTTGTAGGCCTCACGATCATCGGGATCATCGACGTAATCGTCGTCCGGGCCCTCATCATCATCCCCTCCCTCGCCATCATCGTCTTCTCCCGGATCGTCATCCAAATCGTCGATGTCGCCGTCTCCTGTCGGAACGGCTGGATTTCGGCGCACGGGCCGTCTGTGGGAATCGGTCGCGGCGGTCATGCGTTCGCTCCTTGGCACGATCGTACGGGCGCAACCTACCACCGGCCACGGGCCGGCGTCAACGCCTTGACGGCCGCGCCGATCCCTCTTATAGTGTCCCCGTTCGCGCTGCAGGACCGCGGGACGCTCTCTCCCCCGCGTTCTACAAACGTAACTTACCGCATGCTCTCCATCCGCCTGTCCCGCGTCGGCAAAAAGAAAATGCCGACCTATCGCCTGATCGTGACCGAAAAGACCCGCGACCCGTGGGGAACCTACCTCGAGGCGCTGGGCACGCTCGATCCGCTGGCCAAGCCGAAAAAGATCGATTTCGACGTCGAGCGCATCAAGCATTGGATGTCGAAGGGCGCCCAGCCGAGTGCGACGGTCCGCAACCTTCTGATCGACATGAAGGTGCTCGAGGGCGACAAGGTGAAGGCCCATCCGACCCACAAGATCGTCGAAGAAAAAAAGTGAGCCCGCAAACGTCCCCCTCAGGGACGTTTTGTGTGTCCTCGTTTTTCCCCAGCCGTTTGACGCCGACCCTTTTTTTGGGTATCATGAAGACGGAGACTGAAGCAGGTCGGCAGTCGCCGCTCAACCGATTTCACCTATCGCATGCTATGGCAAGAGAAACGGACCAGGAGTTCGTCGAATACGTGGTCAGGGCGATCGTCGGCCACCCCGAGGACGTCCAGACCGAGCGCACCATCGACGAACGCGGCGTGCTCATCACGCTCAAGGTCAATCCCGCAGATATGGGATATGTCATTGGACGGCAGGGCCAGACGGCCCGGTCGATCCGCACGCTGCTCAAGATCGTCGGCGCCAAGAACAATGCGCGCGTCAACCTGAAGATCTTCGAACCCGAAGGCTCGACGCACCGCCGAGAATCCGCCGGCGCTTCCGAAGCCGCTCCCCAGGACATCGACACGTCCGCCGTCGATCTCCAGCTTTGAGCGAAAGAAAAACCGCCCTGCGACACGCTGTCGCGGGGCGGTTTTGCATCCTGATCTGAGGAGGTGCGCAGCCTTGACATCGGAGTAAAAGCAGCGTATCCTGCGCGATCATCTTCTCTCATACCACAGGAGGCCACAGTGAGCGATGATGCGACCGAACTTTTCGCAGAAGTGATCCCAGCACTGCAGATGCTTGCCCGCGTGTGGAAATTATCCTACCTGACCGCTCTGGAACGGCTCAGGAATGACCCCGAGGCGGGACTGGAGGAGTTCATCGAAGCGGCTTGGGAGCTGGGCATTCTCAACCATGTGTCTCCGGACGACCAGGCAACGCGCCAGGCGCGCCAGCGGCTCGGAAGGACGTTGTGGCGACCGAGGACGGATCCGGTGTTGTACTGGCGGATCCTGTATTCGCTGGAACGCATCCGTGCCAACATCGAGCACACCATGACGAGCGGCCCCAATGTGTTTGCCGTCATCGAGCTCATGAAAGCGCTTGGCGACTTGCCGCGCGATCAGCTCAGGGGCTTCTTCCCGAAGCTCCAGCACGATCCCGGATGGCCTTGGTACGCGCGCATCTGCGAACAGCTGATCGACCGGGCGCGACAAACCCTGCGCGCCATGGGCGTCACGCCGCACGATCCGATCTTGCGCCGGGGTTCGGAGGGCGTCTTCCGCAACATTCGTTGCAGGATCGACGCGATCGGTGACGACGGCACGTTCTTTCTCGTGCCGACGGGAGAAGATGCCAGGCGCAACCCGTTCGCGTTCCTGGCCCTGATGGATCGTCCTGGGAATGAGAAAAGCGTCGGCATCTGTCCCAGCCTGATCGACTTCTCGCTCTTCACTCCCGCCGCCAGCAAGAGCTGATCCCGCCACTCTCACCCGATTCTGAAGGAGTCCCCCGCTCCTTCTTTCTTTTTGGCCAAGAAGTGGGATTCTTGACGCAGGCGGGCTTCCGCGTTAAGGTGGCTCCTTATTTTCGACAGGCGCATTTCCCATGGCTTTGACGGAACGACAACAGGTATTGGAACAGCTGCGGAAGGCCGAGCGCCCGCTTATCGCCTTTCGGAAGGATTGGCATGCCGATTCCGCCGCGGCTGCGGCCGCTCTTGCCGCCGTTTTGAACGGCATGAACAAAAAGTGCGAGGTCGTCTGCGACGGTTTCGCCGCGCCCGAGCACCTGGCGTTCCTCCCGCCTCTGAAAAAGATTCGTCCGGAAATGGCCGGGCTGCGCACGTTCAGGATCTCGGTCGACACCGCAAAAACCCGCATCGGCGAGCTCTCCTATGAATCCAAAGATGGATTTCTGCACATTTACCTGACGCCCAGGAGCGGCGCGCTCGAGGCCGGCCAGATCAGGACCGGCGCAACCGACTACCGCCATGACCTGATCGTGACGCTCGACACGCCCGATCTCGCTTCGCTCGGTGGGACCCGGACCGAGGCGGCCGATTTCTTCTACCGGACGCCGATCGTCAACCTCGATCACGCCGCCGCCAACGAGCGCTACGGGCAGATCAACTGGGTTGAACCGACCGCCGCTTCTTCCTGCGAAATCGTCTACCGGCTGGCACGCGAGCTCGACCGGCCGGTCGACGGCGAACTCGCCACGCTGCTGCTCACCGGTATCATCGCCAAAACGCGCAGTTTCAAGTCGGGCGGCATCACCCCGCAGACGCTGACCGCCGCTTCGGAACTGGTCGCGGCCGGCGCCAAACGCGACATGATCGTTTCGAACCTGTATCGCACGAAAACCATCCCGATGCTGCGGCTCTGGGGACGGGCGCTGGCGCGCCTGAAATTCGATCCGACGCTCAGACTGGTTTCTTCGCTGCTGACGCGGCAGGATTTCGCGCTGGCCGGTACGGGCGAAGCCGGGCTCGCGGACATCGTCGAAGAGCTTATCCTTTCCTGCCCAGAAGCCGAGACGGTCGCGCTGCTGCACGAACGCGAAGGCGGAGAGATCTGCTGCCTGGTGCGCAGCGATGTCCGGCGCGAGGCCGACGCGCTTACCGCCCGCTGGAACGGCGAGGGTGGGCGTATCCAGTCGCGTTGCTTCCTGAAAGGCAAGCCGCCGGGCGAAGCCGAGCAGGAAATCCTCGCGCATCTGCGGAGCGAGCTGCAAAAAACGCGTGCCTGAGGCGCGCGTTTTTTCATTCGACGGTCGAGCGGGCGTTGTCGACGGGCCGCACGAACCGGAGCGTGCGGCTCTGGAGATATTCCCCGTCGGAAGCGCTGCCGATCGCATAGGCGGTCGTGGCCTCGAAGCCGCGCGGCAACGGCAGCAGCCAGGTCTGCACGCCATGATCGGTGTCCTGGAGCCGCGCTTCGCCAAGCGGGAGCGCGGGCGGATCCGTACGCGGCGGCCAGGGCGTGAAGAAGAGCGCGATGTGCGCCAAGTCGCGCGTTTTCAGCACGAACGACGCGCCGGGATAATAATTGTGAATGCCGTATTCCCACTTCGAGGGTGTGACGTTGACCTCGTCAATTTGGCCGAGACCGTTCCAGTCTTTGGGATCGGCTCTGAAAATTGCGCCGCTCGTCACGCTCACCGTGACCGGCGAATGATCTTTGCAGGCCGGCAGTTCGCCGCAGGTTTCATAACGGGAATAGTAAGCGCGCTTCGCGGCATCGGGATCGACCGAACGGGCATACACCCAATAGTCGCCGGGCGGCACGGAAACCGCGAACATCGCATCGCCTTCGAGCGTCTGCTGGCAGTATTCCCGGTCATCCTGAAGATTCACGGCGCACACGCGCTGGAGGGGTGAGGATCCGCCGGGCGTGCCGAGCGCGCCAGAAATCGTTCCCACGGTTTCGCTGCCGGCCGGGCAAAATATCCTGGTGCATGACCAGCCAGTGCGGCCGCAGGCGCAGACGTTGCAGCCGTCGGGAGCGCGGCGCTGAGCGCCCAGGACGTAGGCCTGGCCGTCATGCGCGCAGCGCATAACGCCGGCCGCGACCGCACGATCATCCGCCAGCCAGCGGACGCCGAAATACGCCAAGGCGACTGCGCACAAAACCAGAATGATCAGGCTCGCCTTTCGCATGCGGAATATTCAGCGGTATTGTAGCTCATCCACGTGCCGCGCGGGAAACGGCCACGGCGACGGCCGCTGCCGCCGTTTTATCGAGCGCGTCCGGCATGATGCGCTCGGGCGTCGGGTCCGGAACCATGGCCGCCAGGGCTTCGGCCGCCGCCAGTTTCATCTCCCCGGTGATCTTCGCGACGCCCGCGTCGAAGACGCCGCGGAAAACCCCCGGAAAGGCCAGCAGATTGTTGATCTGATTCGGGAAATCGGAACGGCCGGTGGCGACGACGGCCGCGCCGGCGGCTTTGGCATCGTCGGGCATGATCTCCGGCACGGGATTGGCCATGGCGAAAACGATCGGCCGAGGCGCCATCAAAGCGACCATCGCCCGGTCAACGATGCCGCCTTTCGAAAGGCCGATCAGCACATCGGCACCGGCCAGCGCATCGGACAGGGTCCCGGCCCGTCCGCGCGGGTTTGACCATTCCAGAAGTTCCCGCTTGGCTTCATCCAGGTCGGCGCGTTCCGGACCGATCACTCCTCTGGAATCGCAGAGCGTGATGTCGCGCGCGCCGTAAGCGTGCAGCAGTCTCGCGACGGAGGCACCCGCGGCGCCGGCTCCGGAGAACACGATTTTCGCCGTGGCGACATTGCGGCCGGTGACCCTGCAGGCGTTGATCAGCCCCGCCAGCACGACGATGGCGGTACCGTGCTGGTCATCGTGGAAGACGGGGATAGCGAGCGCTTCCGAGAGACGCCGCTCGATCTCGAAACAGCGCGGCGCGGAGATATCTTCCAAATTGATCCCGCCGAAGACGGGCGCGATGCGCCGCACGGTCTCGACGATTTCGTCCACATCCTTGGTATCGAGCGCGATCGGAAAGGCATCGATGCCGGCGAACGCCTTGAAGAGCAGCGCTTTGCCTTCCATGACCGGGATCGCGGCCAGAGGACCGATGTCGCCCAAGCCGAGCACGGCCGTGCCGTCGGTCACGACCGCCACGCTCCGTCCTTTGAGCGTGAGCGTTTTCGCCAATGCCGGATTTTTGGCGATCGCAAGACAGGGCGCGGCGACGCCGGGAGTGTACACGGCGGACAGCGTTTCGCGATCGTTGACTTCGACCAGGCTTCGGACTTCCAATTTTCCGCAATGGAGCCCGTGCAGCTCCATTGCGGCGCGGTCGTACTCACTCATACGAGATTGAGAATGGCGTTGAATTCTTTCGGCGTCACCGGCTGGACGGAAAGCCGCGATCCGCGCTGCAAGAGAACCATCTTCTTCAGGGCTTTGACCCGGCGCAGCTCTTCGAGCGGGACGACCCGTTCGAATTTCCGGACGAACGCCACGTCCACGCAGTGCCAGATTGGCTTCGCTTTGCTGGCTTTCGGATCGAAGTATGGGCTTTTCCGGTCGAACTGGGTCGCGTCGGGCTGTGCCTCGGCCGCGATGCGCATCAGCCCGGCGATGCCGGCGGGGCTGGCGCTCGAATGGTGGAAGAAAGCCATGTCGCCGACCCGCATCGCCTGCATGTAATTGCGTGCCTGGTAGTTCCGCACGCCGCTCCAGGCATCCCGCCTCAGCCGTTTGAGATCGTCGATCGAAAAGGCGTCCGGCTCGGATTTCATCAGCCAGTACTTCATATTCCGTGAGTATAGCACGGGGGAAATTTCATTTTTTCCGTTCCGCCAAGGCCGCGACGATGGCCGGCAGGAGCGAGATGAAAACGATCAGAAGAATGACGGTCTCGAAATTGTGACGGACGATCGGAACATTGCCGAACAGGTAGCCGCCGAACACGAAGAGCAGCGTCCAGAGCGCGCCGCCGGCGAGATTATACGCGGTGAAAATACGGGACGGCATCATGCCGACGCCCGCCACAAACGGCGCGAATGTACGGACAATCGGGATGAAGCGCGCCACCACGACCGTCTTGGCGCCGTAGCGGTCGTAATAGCGCTGCGTGCGGGCGATGTGGATGGGACGGATCGGCAGGCCGAGAAAAGACCCGCGCGTGAGGATCAGGCGGCCGACCGTCCGGCCGATACGATAGTTGACGGCATCGCCGATCACGGCCGCTCCGAAGAGCAGCGCCGTCACGATCCACGGATCGAGCCGGCCGATCGCCGCAAAGGCGCCGGCCGCGAAGAGCAGCGAATCGCCCGGCAGAAACGGCGTCACGACCAGGCCGGTCTCGCAAAACACGATCACGAACAACACGGCGTAGATCCAGCCTCCGTAGGCGGAGATGGCCGCACCGAGCGTCGTGTCGAGATGGAGAAACAGGTTGAGGGCGTCCGGCATGCCGTTCATGGTAGCAAGACACCATAGGCATATCCAGACGTTGACACCCCGCCTTTTCGGATGCTATCCTCCCCCCGTTCGCGTTCCCGGTATAGAATGCATCCACGGGTCTCCGTAGCTCAATTGGATAGAGCATCGGGCTTCTATCCCGAGGGTTGCAGGTTCGACTCCTGCCGGAGACACCAAAACACCTGCATTCGCGTCAAGCGCGAAACGCGCGCGAAGGGCGAGCGGCGGACGCCAGCGGCGAGAACGGGCTCGGCCCGTTCGAGCAAAGCGGCGTCCGGTAAGCGAGCGCATGGCGGCCATCGTTCAATGGTAGGACAGCGGATTGTGGTTCCGCGAACGTGGGTTCAATTCCCACTGGCCGCCCCAAGAAAAAGCCTCTCACGAGGCTTTTTCTTTGTGCCGGAACATCCCTCAATTCTCTGGCAGCATAAACGAAACGGTCGTGCCCTTGCCCAGGCCCGGGCTGTCGACCCGCACGCGGCCGCCGTGCGCTTCGATGAAATTTTTGACGATGAACATGCCGAGGCCGGCACCATCCGCCATTTTCAAACGTGCCGACTCGGTACGATGGAATTTTTCAAAAACCCGCCCGAGGTCTTCATTGCGGATGCCAACGCCGTCGTCAGCGATGGAAAACTCCTGATACGCCTTGCCGCCGTCCGTTTTCTCGGAAACCGAAATCGTGACCGTTCCGCCGTCGTTCGTATAGGCGATGGCATTGCCGATCAGGATTTTCAGCACGGTGGCAATCTTGGTCTTGTCCATCAGGATCTCCCGAAGCGGCTCCTTGGTGCGCTGGAATGTCCATTTGAGGACGTGGTGGCGGATATCCTTTTCATAAAACGTGCAGGCATCCTGCGCGGCTTCCCAGAGAAAGGCCGGCTTGGGATCGATGGCCACCACGCCGGTTTCAATATCGAGCGCCGCGAAGACGCGCTCAAGCGTGTCGATCAGGTAGATGCTTTTCGCGCGCAGCGTCTCGACCGGATCGGCGAACTTCGGGCCGATCTCCTTTTCCGCCAGCGCGTCGGCCAGAAGCTCGGCATTCCAGCGGATCGACGAAAGCGGCGTCCGGAACTGATGGGCGACCACGTCGATGAATTCCGAGCGGGCGTGGCTGACAACCTCAAGCTGCCGACGCGTGGCCTGGAGCTCGTCGACCGTGGTCTGGAGCTGCGCCGCTTGGCGCTCCAGGCCTTCGTCGGCCGCGCGGATGCTGCGCGCCTGGGTCATCGTTTCGGATTCCAGCTCGTGCATGCGGCGGACCTTCTCGGCCCAAAGCACGCCGCGCGGCGTAAGCCCGAGCAGGAGCGGCATCATCGGCAGGTGCCCATAATCGCCGTCGGTATCGTGATAAGCGAGCTCGAAAAGGCGCTGCGACGCCTCGGCACCGAGCGCCACGCACATGATGGCGTACCAGCGTTCGAGCAGCGTCGACAGGATTTCTCCGCATTCGGCGATCGAGTGCGCCCCGAGCGCGCCGTGCGCGAAGTCACCCTCGACGGTGACGACGACCTCCTTCCATGGAGTGTCTTCAAGACTGGAGGAAAGCAGGCGGTCGATCACGCGCAGACCGAAAAATCTTTGGCAGGCGCCGGCATACGCACGGATCAGCGCGCCGGCAATGCCGAGCAGCTGCGGCTCGGGCGCCTGGAACAACAGGGCGAAGGCGGAAAATTCCGGGCCGAGCGTCGCAGCCCGGGCGGCGGTCTGCTGGCGGACCTGTTCCGGATAGAGCCGCTCACGGATCTTTCGCAGGGTTTCGCGCTCGCCTTCCAGATACGCTTCGACCAGCCGGCTTTGCCAGTGCGCTTCACGGCCGACCAGAATGCGGTCCGCCTCGATGCGCAGCCTCTCGGCGAAAACGGCATCGCCGGAAATCTCGCCGAGCAGGCCGAACACGTCAATGACGGAGCCAGCCATGCTATTTCAGCAACCGCCTGAAGATGCCGCGGGCATAGAGCGCACCGAGCAGGATGAGCAGCGCGCCGAGCGCTTCGGCAAAAGCCGCTGTGCGGGGAAAGCGCGCCCAGCCGAGCAATGCGGCGAAATCCTGGATGCGCGCGAAACCGAACAGACCGAGCCCGGCGGCGATCAGACCGATTGAACGGTTGAACTTCGCTCCTTTGTTCATGTCCAACACGCCGGCCAGGGCCAGCACCGCCCAAAAGGCGCAGACGGACGCGATCGCGCGCGGCACAATCCCGAGCAGCGTCGTTCCGTCAATATTGAGACCGAGTTCGATGAGCCACCTGGAGAACATAGTGGAAGCAGTATATCACTTCTTGCCTTTCCGCTTATCGTGATAGGTCCGGTAGACCTCCTGCAGGTGCGCGTCGGTGATGTGCGTGTAGATCTGCGTGGTCGTGACCGAGGCGTGGCCGAGCAGCGCCTGCACGCTGCGCAGATCGGCGCCGTTCATGAGCAGGTCGGTGGCAAAGGAATGGCGCAGGGTGTGCGGCGAGATGCGCTTGGTGATGCCGGCCAGCTTGGCATAGCGCTCGATGACGCGCTGAACGGTGCGGGGCGTGAGGCCGGCCGTTTCGTCGCGGCCGCTGCGGGCGCGGTCATGGCTCACGAAGAGCACCGGGCTCATGTCCTTGCGCGCGTCAAGATAGCGTTTGACCCAGGATTTCGCCTCTTCCGAAAAGAAAACGACGCGGTATTTCGCTCCCTTGCCGCGCACCCGGAACTCGTTTTTGGTGAATTTGACGTCTTCCAGTTTCAGGGCGCACAGCTCGGAGACGCGCAGGCCGGTCGACCAGAGCAGTTCCAATATGGCCCGGTCGCGCAGGCGCATCAGGTCGGCGCCGGGCGATTTCATCGGCGCATCGAGCAGCCGGCGGACTTCGTCCGTCTCCAGAAAATCGATATGCCGCTCGGGCTGTCTGGCGAGCTCGATCTTTTCGGCCGCCAAGGTCGCGATATCGCGCTTGGCAAGATATTTGAGAAACGTCCGCAGGGCGATGAGATGATAATTCTGGGTGTTTTTGCCGAGCCGGTTTCCATGCGCGTCTTCCAGACGGTTAAGCCAGAGCCGGAACTGGCGGACGGCCTCGGACGTGATCGCTTCGGGCGTCGAAACTCCCTGCTCTCCCAGCCAATCGGCAAAGCGGGTCAGGTAATAGGCGTAATTCTCCCGGGTCCGGAGCGAGCGGTTGCGCTCGATTTCCAAATGGTCACCGAAATCCCGGATCAGCGCATGAATGCGGTTTTTTGGCTGATTTTTAAGGCTTTTAATGGGAGGCGTCATGCTGTCAAATGAGGTTGACAATTGATCGGTTTTCTGGTAGGATCGGGATGTTCCGGACCGTCCTTTGCATTACGGAGCGGCTCCGGAACGCCGCTCAAACCCGAACCAAGGAGTTCACGTGGTAATAAAGGCACTGTGCGTGGCCTCGGTGGCCATCATCGTCCTGCTCTTGTCGGGCGGCTTGCGCCATCATCGCCCCGCGCAGGAAGCGCAGGGTGCCTCACTGGTCCAGGCAGCGGCAACGTCCGAGGTGACGCCGGCGGTTGAACGTCCTGCGTTCAGCGCACCGCCTGCGCCAAAGGCCCCGGTCATGTTGGATCCCAGAGGTCCGGCGGCGTTCTGTTCCAAGCTTGATCCAATAGCGCATCCGGAGCAGGTGTATGACGTGCTTGTCTATGCCAGCCAGTACACGAAGACGCCATTGGAGGTACTTTACGCCGTTTGGCTGAAAGAAGCCGGAACGAGCTACGGTTCTGCCCCGAATGACGTGTGCCCGCTGAAGGAGCAGCTGCACATTCGATGCGTGACCGGCAAAAGCTGTTCACACGAGCAAGCACTGCAGTGGTTCGTGGATACGTTCCATTGGCACGCCGACACGATGCAATGTTCGTGCGGAAAGTCGACCTTAACATTCAACGCAAAGAGCTTCGGTGGATGTTGCGGGCCCTGGAACGCCTCTCTTGGAGAAGTGCTGAAGAATGCCCAGCGCCTCAGGTTGGACCCGATGGTCATGTGTGATGGCGCGATCCTCGCCGGATTCGATCTTCAGGTAAAATACGAACCATCCCATAACTGGGGTGTGGCCATGGCTGGATACTACGGTAATGACCGCGACGGTAGGTATCTCACCGGTGCACTCATGCGCTGGAAGGAAATCCAAGTGTATTTACCTCCTCCGGGTAAGACGCTGACGGAAGAAGAAAGCCGGCGATACGAAGCGCAGCTGCGGCAATTCTTAATTCGGCAGGCATCTCATGGACTCTCCTATTCTATCAGGAGCCTCCGGTCCAACGGGCTGCGCTAGCCAGATTCGATCATACTCTCTGTTCAAGAGGCCCCCGGCCTCTTTTATTATTGTACGACACTTCCGCTTTTGACCGAAATCTCAGGGGTTGATAGGGTCGAGTCACGGTCGTTCGGCCGGATCCGCGCAAGGAGTACCCCATGTTCGCTCATCGCCACGCAACGTTCTTGATCATCGCCACGCTTTGCGCGCTTTCCGCCGGTTGCAGCGTCGCGGCGACCACGAAGGCAGCTTCACCGCAAACATGTGAAGGAAAGCCGGTCGAACGGGAACGGATTTCTCCCGAGAACCGCGCCATAACGGCCTATCACGAAGCTGCTCATGCGATTGTCGGCACCGCAGTCGGACTCCCCTGGGCCGTCGGGAAACTGGATGTCTTTTCGAAGACGTATGAGCACATGTGGGGCGTGACGACCTGGACGAAGAACGTGGTCGGGGACGGCGACGTGCGGCGATATCGGGCCCTCGCATTGGTACACTACGCCGGACACGCGGTCGAAGAGATCCTTTACAGCAAGCCGCCGCGAGACGACGATCCGGACTTCGACGCATCGGCCTTTGAAACGCTCGGATATTGCCGTGCGCAGGTATGCGAGTGTCCGGCAGACAGCAAGGTTGCAGGGCGCTGCCTAATGACCGGCTGGTTCAAAACGCAGCGTCCGGTTTTTTACGAAGCGACCAAACGTTGCGTCCAGGCAAATCTTGCCGCGATCATGGACTTAGCTGAACTGGTCATGCGCAAACCGGAAGAGCGTCCGGCCTACGTGCAGTCGCTTTCGGAAGCGGAGCTGGAGCAGTTCTTCAAAGCCCACCCGCTCAACACCGAAGCCTGCCGCGACCGACCTTCGTCCGTGGCCGACACGCAACCCGCCTCCGCTCCGTCCCCCTAGGGACGGCGTTTTTGTCTTGACGCCGGCGCGTTTTTCCTGTGGAATCCGCGCAGGAGGAAATCGTGGAAATTCAATACGGAAACCGGCTGTGCGTTGCGGTCGATTCAACGGATCGGGAAGAGATCCTCGGCATCGCCCGAGACTTCGGGCCATATGTCCGCGCAATCAAATTCGGAAAGCAGATCCTTACGGCCCTGGCGCTGGGCGCGCTGTCGGCAGACATCCTGTCGATTGTCACTGATTGCAGCCCGAAGGGAGAACGGTGGATGTTCCTCGACGGGAAGTACAAGGACATTCCGAATACCGTCGGGGAAGCCAGCCGCGTCGCGGGCGCCTCGCCGCATGTCGGATGCTTCAACGTGCATCTGACCAATACTGACGAGGCATTGCGGGCAGCCGTCGCGAACAAAGGCGGCGCGCAGCTGCTGGGAGTAACCGTGCTGACTTCGATGAATGACGCAGATTGCGCTCAGATCTACGGCGCGGGTCAGGTCGAGTGGCGGGTGCTGAGTTTGGCCGTAAAAGCCGCCGTACTTGGTTTCGACGGAGTCGTATGTTCTCCCAAAGAGGCGCGCATGCTGTGCGAAGACGTGCGTACCCGCGATCTCGAACGTTGGACTCCCGGCATCTCAGCGCCGTGGGCGGTCCAAGCCGACCAGAAACGGGTACAGACTCCGGCAGAAGCTGCGCGCTACAGCCACGTGATGATCATGGGCCGCGGGTTGACACGGCCCAATCTGCCCGGCGGGCGCCTTGAAGCGCTGCAGCGTGCCGACGCGCAGATCGCCGAAGCGCTGGCGGCGAGGCCGGCGTGAAGCGCCTCGGGCCGGACGAGGTGGTCGCGCTGTGCAAAAAGCATGGCGCGTTCCGCAGCGGCCATTTCCGGCTCGCGGGCGGAGAGCACAGCGACACTCACATCGATATGGAAAGCGCGCTCGACGATCCGGCGGCCGGAGCGGCACTTGGACAGGCCGTTGCGCTCCGCTGGTTCGAGAGCGCCGACGCTCCCCGTCCGCAGGCGGTCATCGGACCCGTCAAGGGAGGGGCCAAGCTGGCGATTCTCGCCGCCCAAGCCTTCAATGAAATGGCGCCGTCTGCGCCACCGGTCCTATCGGTCAGCGTCGAAAAAGATGGAGCCGGCGGCTTCTGTCTCACAGAACCGGCAAAAGAGATTCTTCGCGGCACAAGGGTTCTGGCGGTCGAGGACGTCGCGACTACCGGCAACAGCCTCGCGCAGGCGATCGCCGCCGCGCACGAAGCCCATGCCACGGTACTCGGCGCTATCGTCGCCTTGAATCGCGGAAACGTCAGGGAGCTCCGGGTCGAATCGGTCCGCCGCATTCCGCGCCGGGAGCCGCTGTACCTTCCGCTCCAATCGCTGGCATCGCTACCGATCGTCTCACATGCAGCTGAGGGTTGCCCGCTCTGCGCCGCCGAAGTACCGATCAGCACCGATATCGGCCACGGCAAGGCCTTTCTCTCGTCACGCTCCAACCCCGCCCGCTCTTCCTGAGCCGGCGGATTTTATTTTTGGGAACGCGCCCGAACACCTTGACGGTTCCTTCTCCTCTTGATACCTTCCCTGCGTAATTCATCGCCGCGAGGCTTGGTCCGCCCCATCGGCCGGAGCGGAACTCGGCCCGCCGGTCATAAACGTTTGTATGCTCGACAAGAAGACGAAAGAAAAAATCATTGAGAAGTTCAAAACGCACGCGTCCGACACCGGTTCGGCCCAGGTCCAGATCGCCATCCTGACCGCCGAAATCAAGGACCTGACCGACCATTTGAAGGAACATCCGAAGGACCGGTCGTCCCGCCTCGGATTGCTCGGCAAGGTGAACGAGCGGCGCAAGCTGCTTCGCTATCTCCAGCGCGAGATGCCGAAGGAATACCTCAAACTCGCCGAGAAGCTCAAGATCGATCAGCAGGCCGGCAGCGAGAAGCGCGCCGGAAAGTGATTTTAATCCCGCTTCGGCAGGACGATTTGCGCCGAAGCCTGAGGGGCCCAAAGCCCGTAGCGAACGCATCGTATGGCCGTGATCAAGCAGAAAAGCCAGCGCGTCGGCGTCTTCATCGACGTGCAGAACATGTATTATTCCGCGAAGAACCTTTATAACTGCCGCGTGCACTTCGGGAACATCGTCGAAACGGCCGTGGCCGACCGCCAGTTGGTGCGCGCCATCGCCTACGTCGTGCGCGCCGGCGTGCCCGAAGAGCAGGCCTTCTTCGATGCGTTGATCAAACTCGGCATCGAAACCAAGGAACGCGAGGTGCAGGTTTTCCTGGGAGGCGCCAAAAAGGCCGACTGGGACGTCGGCATGGTCGTCGACGCCATCCGCCTTTCGCCCAAGCTCGACGTGGTCGTGCTCGTCTCCGGCGACGGCGATTTCATCCCGCTGGTCGAGTATCTCCAGAACATGGGGATCCAGACCGAGGTCATGGCCTTCCGCGAGACCTCTTCCTCGAAGCTTGTCGAGCAGGTCGACGATTTCATCGACCTCTCGCGCGATCAGCAGCGCTACCTCATTCCGACGCGCTACGCTCCGGGGCGGAGCATGCCCGCGGTCCGGGCGCCCAAGCCGGCGCCGACCGCCGACGACGTCGACCCGAACATCAGCAAGATGCTGGGTGACGAAGGCTGAGCTTCTCCCCGCCAGGCGCGGGGAGGCGGCTGCCCGAAGACGATTCGGACATCTGCCTTCTCCCGTCATGGGAGGCTAACGCTAACCGCTCCGTGCAAGACGGCACGTTCACAGTCCCCGCTTTCCGCCCGTGCGGAAGTCGAGGACCGTGCGCGGCCGCTGCCGGCGGAGCCACCGCTATGTTCAAACGTTTTTCCATCGAATGGGGCGGCAAGACGCTCTCGGTTGAGGTCGGCAAGCTCGCCAAGCAGGCCAACGGCTCCTGCGTCGTGCGCTATGGCGACACGATGGTGCTCGTGACCGCCACCATGGGTTCGAGCCCGCGCGACGGCATCGACTTCCTGCCGCTCTCGGTCGAGTGCGAGGAGCGCCTCTACGCCGCCGGCAAGATCAAATCTTCGCGCTTCCTCAAGCGCGAAGGCCGCCCGACCGATGACGCCGTCATCGTCGGTCGCATGATCGACCGCTCCATCCGCCCGCTCTTCGATCCCAAAATCCGCAACGAAATCCAGGTCGTTTTCACGACGCTCGCTTTCGACAAGGAGAACGACTACGACGTCCCGGCCATGATCGGCGCCTCGATCGCGCTCGGCATGTCCGACATTCCGTGGGAAGGCCCGATCGGCGGCATCCGCGTCGGCCGCATCGGCGGCGAGTGGGCCATCAATCCTTCGTACGAAGCGCGCGAAAAGGGCGACATCGACCTGTTCTTGGCCGGCACGCCGGAGAAAACCACCATGGTCGAAGCCGAAGCCTCCGAAGCCTCCGAAGCCGATGTGCTGGCGGCCGTGCATTTCGGCGCGAAACATCTTTCCGAAATCCAGACCTTCATCGAAAAGATCGTCGGCGAGATCGGCAAAGCGAAGCGCTCCGTCAACGAGCTGACCGGCGTCGACGAAGAAACCGCCAGGGAAAAAGCCGAACTCGTCGCCAAGGCGCGCGCCTTCATCTTCCCGAAGATCCGCGACTATTTGTTCGCCACGCCCAAAGCCACCAAAGGCGAGCGACGCGACGCCAAGGTCGCGCTGGCAAAAACGCTCGACGAGTACCTGAAGGCCGAACAAATCGGCAAGGACAAGCGCAAATGGGCGCTCGATGCCATGGGCAAGTGGGTCGAGGAGGTCGTCTCGCAGATCATCCTGGATGAAGACAAGCGCTGCGACGGGCGCGGGCTCGATGAAATCCGGGAACTCTCGGCCGAGGTCGCCCTGCTCCCCCGCGTGCACGGCTCGGGTCTGTTCTCGCGCGGCGAGACGCAGATTCTTTCGGCCGTGACGCTCGGCGCGCCATCGGACGTGCAGCTGGTCGACAGCATGGAATTCTCCGAGAAGCGCCGCTACTTCCACCATTACAACTTCCCGCCGTACTCGGTCGGCGAAACCGGGCGCTTTGGAGGCGGCGGTCGCCGCGAGATCGGCCACGGCGGACTGGCCGAGCGGGCGCTCATCGCCGTGCTGCCCACGAAAGAAGAATTCCCGTACACCATCCGGGTCGTTTCCGAAACGCTCGGCTCGAACGGCTCATCGTCCCAGGGCTCGATCTGCGGTTCGACGCTCGCCCTCATGGACGCCGGCGTGCCGATCAAAAAGCCGGTAGCCGGCATCGCCATGGGCATCGCCACCGATCCGAACGACATCAACCGCTACAAAATCCTCACCGACCTCCAGGACCTGGAAGACGGCGCAGGCGGCATGGATTTCAAGATCGGCGGAACGCGCGACGGCATCACCTCGATCCAGATGGATACCAAAACGAAAGGCCTGACTTGGCAGATCGTGGCAGAGACGCTGGCCAAAGCCAAAGCCGCGCGGCTGCAGATTCTCGACGTGATGGCCAAAGCGATCGCCGCGCCGCGGCCGGAACTTTCGCCGTACGCGCCGCGCATCGTCGTCATCAAAATCAATCCCGATCTCATCCGCAACGTCATCGGCCCAGGCGGAAAAACGATCAACGCCATCATCGAGAAGACCGGCGTGCAGATGGACGTCGAGAATGACGGCACCGTCACCATCACGTCGGTCAATCTCGAACAGCTCCAGGTCGCCAAAAAGTGGGTCGAGGATCTCACGCGCGAACTCAAACCCGGCGAGCTTTTCCCCGAAGGGAAAGTCACGCGCATCCTCGATTTCGGCGCGTTCGTCGAAGTGCTGCCCGGTCAGGAAGGCATGGTCCACATCTCCGAGCTGGACGCCAAGCGCGTCGAAAAAGTCGCCGACGTGGTGAAGGTCGGAGACATCATCCCGGTCGTCGTCATCAAGATTGACGAACTGGGCCGAGTCAACCTAAGCTTGAAGCGCGCAAAAGAGAAGCTCGCCCAGCATGATGCCGCTTCCGCTCCCAAAACCTGAATTCCGCGCCCCGAAGCCGCTCCAAGCGCTCCTCCTCTTGGGAGGGGCGTTTGCGTTTGCCGGCGCCGGGTGGTTCTTTGCAAGCCATCGCCCCATTCAGGATCCGGACCCGATCTTGGGCGAGCGCGCCGTTGCGGCCATGACGTTCGTCGGTCAGCCGCGCTTCCTCGCACCTTTCGAAACTTCGCTTCCTCCAAAGGCCGCGGCCGTCCTGCGCGCGCTCTCCTATCCCAAAGGCTCGCAAACGACGCTTTTCGCGTATCGTCAGGATGACGGATCGTTCGGATGGGGTGCCGTCGTTGAACGCGGGCGCGTTCCGGCGCAGGCTGAAGCGATTTCGCTGAGCGCAGGCTCCCGCTCCCCGCTCCTTGCCTTCGATCCGGAACAAAATGGCGCGGCGCTCGCCGCCATCATCCGGAACGCATCGCCGTCTTCGCGCGATCCAAAGGCAATCCGGCGCTGGGTTCCCCGCAGTGCCGATGCGACCGGTTTTGTCGAGATCGGCGGCCGGCGCCAGCCATTTCTGGGGTTTTTCCTGGAAAATCAGGTGATTTTTAAGATCGGTAGGACATATCGCGGATTGGATTTGAAGAATTCGCTGCCCAAAACTCCGCCCCATATCGGCGCACCGATCCACGACCAGATCGCTCAGTTGGAAAAACCTCCGGGAATCTCCTGGAACGGCCTTCCGGGTATCTTTAAGAATGATTTCCAACGTTTTCAGGCGCTTTCGGATCCGTGGAGCTGGCCGGGACAGCTCGGACTGACGGTGAGCGGTTCCGCCACCGGAGAAGGTCTTATGCCCTTCGTGCTTTCCTATCGTGCCCAACCGGGGGAAACCTCGAACGTATCCAAAAAAATAGATGAATTCGCAAAAAAAATCCTTTCTGAAACGGTACCTGAAGCCGTGATCGTGAATCTTCCCGACCATACCCACCTGACGGAGCTGCGGCAGAGTCCTGACGCCGTCCAGGTCCAAACACGCCAAAATCGTTTCGGAAATCTCTTGAAATTCACCGTTCCCGGCAACGATACGTCAATGATCGTTTTCCACGCGCTCACGGGCGAATCGTATGTCAGCAACGCTATCCCCCTTATTCAAGCTGAAATTTTGAATGGGATCGCGCCGCCAACCAACGCATCTTCCTGCGGAAAAACCCTGGATGAGGGTTACGCCTCTCTGAATGGCAGCTTGGCCAGATTTGGTATTTTTAAAAAAATCGATTTTACCTTTAAAAATCTCGAAACAGGGCTGTTTACAATCTGTGGATATTACCGTTGATTTTGTGGATAACAGTGTGGATATTCATGCACAGGCGAACGGGTGCGTGAACTCTCCGCTCCTGCGGCTGCCCACAAGCTCAGAAAAATGCCGCATTCCCTTGTACTTACGCTAACACAACGCGATTGACATAAGCTTATTTTTCGGGTATACTGGTTGCATAGGACGATCATCGACAACGTGGTGCATCGTAGAGGCGCGGTCCTGAATCCGCATTCGGGCACGTTTCTCTCTCCTTTACTTTTCTTAGCAAAACAAAAAACAAATGCTTCCTGGTTCACTCTCACCTATATCGGGCTTTGCCCGATCCGAGAGATCGGACCGATGAAAGGTAGAGGAGGTCGCTCTTTCGCCCTCGTTGCGAATCCATCGATCGCTGCGGCGAGCAAGATGGCTCAACAAGCGGCACTCTGAAAGGTCCGAGCAGGCAACAATCGTATGAGCGGGTTTGCCCCAGCGCGTCAGGTCTGACGCTTTGAGGCAAACCCGCGCCATGCGCGCCTCCTTGGACCTTTTTCTATTGCCGGGATGGGAAGCTTGCCAAGTCCGTACTCATCCCCTATACTTTTTCCGAAGCGCTATGGCCACTCTCTAAAGAAGTATGGACCCCAAAACCCTGAAAACACTGACGGACAAGCTGACGGAGGAAAAAGCGAAGCTCGAAACAGAGCTTGGAGCTTTTGCGCAGCGTAATCCGAACAACAGCGAAGATTTCAATGCCGACTTCCCCAAACTGGACGAAAAAGAGGACGAAAACGCCTCCGAGGTCGCCGAATACTCCAAGGATCTGACGATCGAGCGCACGCTCGAGGCGTCGCTCAAGGACGTGAACAAGGCGCTCGACCGCATTAAGGACGGTTCGTATGGCGTCTGCAAGTACTGCGGCAAGGCGATCGACGAGAAGCGCCTGATGGCGCGCCCAACCTCCACTTCCTGCATCGATTGCAAGAAACTGTTTACCGAATGAACGTGCGCAGCCCCGGCTCAGGCCGGGGTTTTGCTCTGGCTTATGCGTTCCCGCACCCGTATCTTCCTGTCCGCGCTTCCCGCGCTTCCGTTCGCGACCGACCGCCTGTTGAAATGGCGGGCGCTCGGCGGCCTTCACTGGCCGGCATGGCCCGGCGTGTTCGTTTTTGATCTCTTTAGGAACACCGGGATCGCCTTCAGTCTCCCGTTCTCCGGTCCGGCCGTCTGGCTGCTCAGCGCCGGAATCCTGATCCTCGTCGGAATCAAGGCGGCGCACGACCTGCATAAAAAGCGTTACGCACGTGCGGAAGCCTATGGCCTGTTCATCTTGGGAGCCTGCAGCAACCTGTTCGACCGCGTCGCCTACGGTTTTACGGTCGACTATTTCATCTTTTTTTCGCGTTCGGCCGTCAATATCGCCGATGGCATGATCGTGGGCGGTGCGCTCTGGTTGCTCCTGGCTGCCGACCGGGACTGCCCGCGTCCGTAGCTTCGCTTTGCCCCGCGACGGCACGTCCTGTTACGATACAAGCGTTCTACCCGCCTACACATGGAACAGACCGATTCGGCCGTACACTTGGACGATCGCCGGCATCTGACGCCGCTCGAGGACATCAACGGCGCCCTGCCCGAAATGCAGGTCGCCGATATCGTGCTGGTCCGGCACAAAAAAGGCCTTTTGCGTTTTTTTCTTCGAGAGATCACGCGCAGCTATTGGGACCACAGCGCGATGATCATTTTTTCCAAGCATCCGGTCAAGGGCTACAACAGCAACATCATCGCCGAGGCGGTCCAGCACGGTTCGTTCGACTTCAAGAGACGCGGCGTCGAGATCCACAAGCTCGAAGAGTATCTGAACCACCCGGAATTGTACGATGTCGGCGTGAAGCGTTTCGCCCAGGCCGACGAGACGATGCGCGACCGCGTGCGGGCCTTCATGCTCATGAACGTCGATGCGCCGTATTACCGGCTGCCGGTCGCCGACCTGTTCGTGGCCTGGCTGTCGAAAGCGGTGGCGCGTCAGGTGCTCAGGCGCCAGCGCTTCTCGTGCAGCGGCCTGGTGCAAAAAGCCTTTTACAGCGCCGCCGACTGGACGCGCCGTGAAGAATTTTCGTTTCGCGAGTTCGGCGATTCGCCGATCGAGCTGCAGGAACTCGTCTCGCCGGCCGACATCGCCGCGAGCGACAAGTGCGCATGGATCTGGAACGGGCGCTGAAGGAACTGCGCGTCGGCGACATCGTGCTGATGCGTTACCACCGCGGGGCGATCTACCGCGCTATCCGCGAAATCGACCGCTCCCACTGGAACCACGCGGCGCTGGTCTTCGACGTCCTGGATGACGGGCAGGGTCACCGCACGATCCTGGTGATCGAGGCGATGCCGGGCGGGATTGAAGTGCACCGCCTGAAGCGCTATCTCGACGACCCCAAACGCTACGAGATCGGGTTCAAGCGCATGCCGATCCTGGACGACCAATCGCGGTCGCGCTTCCTCGGTTTTTTCCTGGATGTCCTCGGCACGCCATATGATTTCACGCGCCTTGCCGCTTTCCTGCTTCGCAAATACATCCTGCGTTTCGGCGGGGCCAAGGCCCAGGAATATCTCGCGAAACGCGCGGTCAATACCGATCAGTTCATCTGCACCTCCTTCGCCCAACGCGCGTATTATCTGGCGGTCCCACCGGAGCTCCGGGAGAAGACCCTTTTCCGCCGCGATCGGAGTTTGGACTTCCTGACGCGCATGGAACAGATCACTCCGGGCGATATCGCCCGGAGCCCAAATACCGAGTGGCTCTATAACCCGCACTCCTAGGGGGCTTGCATGAATGGAACGGTCTTTGCTAGGCCGTTTTTCGTATGCCTTCACCCATCATGTCGGCCGCGTTGGTAGGAATCGACGCCGCCGCGGTCGAGATCGAATCGGACGTTTCGAACGGACTGCCGGCGTTCATTATCGTCGGATTGCCCGACGCCGCCGTCCAGGAGGCGCGCGAGCGGGTGAAAACCGCCATGAAAAACAGCGGCTTCTCCTTCCCTCGCACGCGCCTCACCGTCAACCTCGCGCCCGCCGATCTGCGCAAGGCCGGCCCGTCCTACGATCTCCCGATCGCCGTTTCGATCATGTCCGGATCCGGAGAGCTCGAATACGAAGCGCTCCGCGACGCCGCCTTCCTCGGCGAGTTGGCGCTGGATGGCTCGCTCAGGCCCGTCGCTGGCGTCCTGTCCGCGGTACTTTCCGCGAAAGCGTCGGGGCTCGCGCGCGTCTACGTGCCGGAAGAGAACGCGGCCGAAGCGGCGCTCGTTCCGGGACTGGAGGTGTTCGGCGTCGCCACGTTGTCGGCGCTGGCCGAGCACGTGCGCGGAACGAAGCCGATCGCCCCGCAAACACGCGCTGAACCGCGTCCACCCGAACACACCGATGATGGCTACGATTTTTCCTCGATCGCCGGACTCGAACAGGCCAAGCGGGCCATCGAGATCGCGGCGGCCGGTGGCCACAATATCCTGCTCTCCGGCAGTCCCGGCGCCGGCAAGACGCTGCTGGCGCGTTCGATCCCATCCATCCTGCCGCGCATGACCTATGAAGAAGCGCTTGAAGCGACACGCATCTACAGCGTGGCGCACCTGCTGCCGCGCGGCGCTTCCCTGCTCACGGCCCGTCCTTGGCGCGCACCGCATCACACCGCCAGCGCGGCGGCGATCATCGGCGGCGGGGCCAATCCACATCCCGGCGAAGTGACGCTGGCACACCGAGGCGTCCTGTTTCTCGACGAATTCCCGGAGTTTCCCCGGACGGTATTGGAAGGACTGCGCCAGCCGCTCGAAGACCGGCGCGTGACCGTCAGCCGCGCTTCCGGCAGCCTGGAATTTCCCGCTTCCTTCATGCTGGTAGCTGCGCGCAACCCGTGTCCCTGCGGCTTCTTCGGCGATCCGGAGCGTGCCTGCATCTGCGGACCGGCCGTGCTTGAACGTTATCGTAAACGTATTTCCGGACCGCTGCTTGACCGTATCGACCTGTACGCCGAGGTTCCGCGCACGCCCTACGAAAAATTGGCTTTCGGCCAGGAAGCCGAAACATCCGGACAGGTGCGGATGCGTGTCACGCTGGCACGCGAACGGCAGGCGCGCCGCAACGTCGGCTTCGGCGCGATCACCAACGCCGATATCCGCGGGCGGGACCTGAAACGCCTGTGTAGCGTGCCGGCGGAAGCCGATAAATTACTCATTGAGGCTTCCCGGAACCTGCATCTTTCGCCACGCGCCATCCACCGTTGCCTGAAAGTCGCGCGCACTATCGCCGACCTCGCGGGGCGCGAACAGATAGAAACGCCCGACGTGGCGGAAGCGCTGCAATACCGGCCGAGGCAGGAGTGATCCCCAATTTAGCTTTAAAAGCGATTCGATGCATATTTCCTTCTGAACGCAGCACCTCGATTGGCTGACGACCTGAGAAACATGCTCTGCATCTGAACGCCTAAAACCGCCCTTTTGGGGCGGCTTTTCATTCAAGGCTTGGTCGGTTCGGGAGTTTGCGCAACCGGGGGTGCGCCCTCTTTCGTTCCGTAGGCCAGATACAGATACAGGATCAGGTTGAGGGGCGAGAGTACGGCCGCCAGTCCCCACCATTTGTTGACGCCGAAGCGCTCGCAAAGCGCCATGGTCACGGCGATGAGCGCGACCAGATTGACGAGCGGGATCACGAACAGGATCAGCCACCACATCGGCCGGCGGGCAATCCTGAGCATCAGAACGAGGTTCAGGATCGGGACGATCGCGAACCATCTCGGTTCCTCGTGCGTACGGTCGGCCATCTTCCAGAGGGCGATCGCCATGACCGCGGTGAAGAAGGCGAAGACCAGCAGGGGCGATGACCGGTAGACATCAAGCAGGGGCATGGATGGACGCAATTAGCGGTAATAACTGAGCGGGTTGGCACGCTTGCCGTTCACGTACAGCTCGAAGTGCAGATGCGGTCCGGTCGAGTGGCCGGTCGATCCGATCTGGCCGATGACCTGGCCCTTCGTCACCTGATCGCCGACTTTCACATAGAGCTTGCTGTGATGGCCGTAGCGCGTGATCATCCCGTTGCCGTGATCGATCAGGATCATGTTACCATATCCGCCGCTGTTCCAACCGGCGTAGGTGACGATGCCGTCGTCGGCCGCGTAGGTGTGGTTCGACAGGTTGCCGTTGATGTCGATGCCCGGATGTCCGTTGTGGAAATACTGGTTAATGAGATGCTGGTCGGTCGGCCACGCCAAGCGTCCGGCTTCCGCACCCTGTCCGACCACGCCCGTCGGCGGCGGCAGGAAGACATCGCGGACATTGCCGAGCGTGGAGGGCGGCGTCGGGGCGACCTGACGAATGACCGGCGCGGGCGGCTGGCCGCCGGGAACGATCAGATTCTGACCGATGCGGATTTGCCCGGCCGAAGCGATCCGGTTGGCGGCAAGAACCTCGTCGAGATCGGCGCCGTAGCGTTTGGCGATGCCGCCGAGCGTCTCGCCTTTTTTCACGGTATGCAGAACGCCGGAGACCGGCAAAATCGTGAGCGTGCGCCCGACCTTGAGCAGCGAGCGGGCCGTCATGCCGTTGGCCCAGAGCACTGTATTGACGCTGATGCCGAATTTTTGGGCGATGCCGCTGATGGTATCGCCGTTTTCGATCGTGTAGGTCTTCGGTTCAGACGCCGAAACCGGTGCTTCTCCCGTATCGCTGAGCTCGGAACCGACGTCAGTGCCGGGAAGGGAGTGCGGCTTGAGCACGCCGCTCTGGTCGTAGAGATACGGCTCGATTTCAATGACGAGCGGGGTCACCGGGTTTGAGCCGGTCGCGGAGCCGTCGACCGGCACGCGGTTCAACTGCGATTCGGCATTGACGTCGCTGCTGTCAGGGCTGGAATAGTCGCTCGGCTCGACGTTCACGAGGCTGTTGAACATCGACTGGGCGCTGGCCTGGCCGAGATCGGTCCCGTGCGCGTACAAGTTGCTGGTTACCACGAAGACGGCGATGACCGCGATCGCGATGTGCACCACGTAGCGATGGCTGAAAACCGCGAAGAAACGCCTGCGGACAGGCGGCAGGGTGCCGCCCGCGACCAGCTTGGCCCGGAGCAGCAGGCGGTAGATCAAAAATACCAAGCGCCGCACTATCAGCTTCCAGAGTAACGCAAAAGGCACCGAAAGTGCCCTAAGCAACAGCCGAATGACCCTGCCGACCGTTTTAAGCGCATCGAGGAGGAGCAGCAGGAACTTTATGCCGTATTTTTTAAGCTTGGCGGACATGCCGAATACCGTTTTTTCTCTTTAATCAGCCGATTTTTAATCTAAAAAGCCGTTCGGACGCTTTCTACAGGGTAGGCGGGTTGCAAGGGTGCGTCAACTTCCCATCGTCGCCAAAGCGGCGCTTTTGACCGGCGCGTAGCTCAACCGGTGGATCGGGCTGGGACCGAGTTTTGCGAGCGCCGCTTGGTGCTCCTTGGTGCCATAGCCTTTGTGCGCGGCAAATCCGTAGCCGGGATGCAGCGCATCGAGCCGGAACATCTCGCGGTCGCGTTCGGTTTTAGCGATGACAGAGGCGGCCGCGACCGACTTCACGCGGGCATCTCCGCGCACAACGGCTTTTTGCGGCATCGGGAGCCCCGCGATATGAAAAGCGTCAACGATCACGAATTGTGGCGCAGTCTGCAACGCCTCGACCGCGCGGCGGATCGCCAAGGCGCCGGCTTTGCGGATATTCATCTCGTCGATTTCCTGTGCGGAAGCCGTTCCGACGGCCCATGCGGTTGCCTTGCGCTTGATTTCCACCGCCACACGCTCCCGCTGGTCAAGCGAAAGCGTTTTTGAATCGCGCACCAAACCGATGCGTGAATCGAACGGCAGAATCACGGCAGCCGCGTAGACCGGACCGGCCCAACAACCGCAACCGGCCTCGTCCGCCCCGGCCACGATCGCGAACCCCTGCGCCAAAAGCACGCGTTCTTCTTTGAAAGTCGGCAGCGGCACGGGGGACATATGTGTTCCAGCATAATTCTCTCACCACATGAAAACAAATGCTGGCATCGATTTTATTGACATTCCCGCCCCTTTTCCTTACGATACCTCCGTTATTTACCCCTAATCCTCTCGGGACAAGGTTATGTCCAATACGCTCGTTTTCGCCCTGGTCGCCGGCTTGGTGGCCGTCGCCTACGGCCTGTTCCTGGCCAAATGGATCTTGAAACGCCCTGCGGGCGACGAAAAGATGCAATCGATCGCCGCGGCCATTCAGGAAGGCGCCAAGGCCTACCTTGGCCGCCAGACCCGCACGCTCGCTTATGTGGCCGTCGCCCTGGCGCTCGTCATCTGGTACGGCTTGGGTGCCAAGTCTGCCGCCGGCTTCGCTCTCGGCGCGGTCTTTTCGGCGCTGGCCGGCTACGTTGGCATGATGGTTTCGGTCAAAGCGAATGTGCGCACGTCAGAAGCCGCCAAGAGCGGCATGGCCGCCGCGCTCGACATGGCCGTGAAGGGCGGTACCGTCACTGGACTCCTGGTCGTCGGCCTCGCCATCATCGCCGTCGCCGGTTTCTACGCGCTCACCCATGACGTGTCCGCGCTCGTTTCGCTCGGCTTCGGCGGTTCGCTCATCTCCGTCTTCGCGCGTCTGGGCGGCGGCATCTTCACCAAGGCCGCCGACGTCGGCGCCGACCTGGTCGGCAAAGTCGAGGCGGGCATTCCCGAAGACGATCCGCGCAACCCGGCTGTCATCGCCGACAACGTGGGCGACAACGTGGGCGATTGCGCCGGCATGGCCGCCGACCTGTTCGAAACCTACGCCGTCACGGCCGTGGCCGCCATGCTGCTTGGCTCGCTCGTGTTCGGTGATGTGCCGAACGCGGTGCTCTATCCGCTCGTGATCGGCGGCGTCTCGATCATCACCGGCATCATCGGCACGTTCTTCATCCGCCTGGGCTCCGACAAAAACATCATGGGCGCGCTCTACAAAGGCTTGATCGCTTCCGGCATCCTGTCCGCAGTCGCCTTCTACCCCGTCACGAAGTGGATGTTCGCCGGCACCGATGTCGACGCCATGAAGCTGTTCCTCTCGGCGCTGGTCGGCGTGGCCGTGACCGGACTCATGATCTGGGTCACCGAATATTATACCGGCACCCAATATAAGCCGGTTCAGGACATCGCCAAGGCATCTGAAACCGGCCATGGCACCAATATCATCGCCGGCTTGGCCGTCTCGATGCAGTCGACCGCGCTTCCGATCCTCATCATCGCCGGCGGCATCCTGCTGGCCTACGGTTGGGCGGGCGTCTACGGCGTAGCCGTGGCTTCGATGGCGATGCTGTCCTTCGCCGGCATCGTGGTGACGATCGACGCTTTCGGCCCGATCACCGACAACGCCGGCGGCATCGCCGAGATGGCCGGACTTCCCAAGGAAGTCCGGGACGTCACCGATCCGCTCGACGCCGTCGGCAATACCACCAAGGCCGTCACCAAGGGCTATGCCATCGCTTCGGCCGGACTCGCCGCGGTTGTGCTCTTCGCCTCGTTCATCGAAGACTTCAAGAAGTTCTGGCATCTCGACGTGATTGCCTTCGACCTCTCCGACGTGAAGGTTCTGGTCGGCCTGTTCATCGGCGGCCTGCTCCCCTACCTCTTCGGCTCGATGGGCATGAAGGCGGTCGGCCGCGCGGCCGGCGCCGTCGTCGAGGAAGTGCGCCGCCAGTTCCGCGAAATCAAGGGCATCATGGACGGTTCCGGCAAGCCGGACTACGGCGCGGCCGTCGACA
>CAZHHN010000005.1:0-55815 GCA_964532415.1 uncultured Gammaproteobacteria bacterium | reverse complement strand
TGGGCTTCGTTCAGGGCGACCGGACGACCGACAATTTCCTTGCCGTTCATCTCGGCGATCGCCGCTGCAGCCTCCTCGGGGGAGGACATCTCGACAAAGCCGAAGCCGCGCTTGCGGCCCGTCATACGGTCGACCGGGATGAACACGGAAACGACCGAACCGAACGGGCTGAAGGCGGCCTTGAGGTCATCCTCGGTGGCCTGAAAAGACAGGCTGCCGACGAAGATCTTGGCGCTGGCCATACTTGCGTTGGGCTTAGCGGGTGAATAAAAGGTTCGGACCTTTCACTCGTCTTCGCAACGGAACGCGGTATGGGCTGTTCGCCTGACCTCGATCGGCGTGCTACGAACGTGTGTAAAGGCACTCTACACGAACCGCCGCCATTTGTCAATAGGCAGCCCTTGCCTGTCAAGTGCCCGAAAAGGTAGGCTGTTTTTACGCCTTTTTGAGCCTTGTGGCCAACAGACGATTCTCGCCGCAGGCGAGAAAGCGGAGCGGCCGACAGGTGCCAGCGAGCGTCAGCGAGGACTGACGCGAGCGAGAGCCTGTCGGGCAAGCGACCCGGACGCGTAGCTCAACGGTAGAGCATCTGCTTTACACGCAGAGGGTTCAAGGTTCAAATCCTTGCGCGTCCACCAGAAAATATCGATATCGCACGAAAACCCGTAGAAGGCTTCGTGCGGTTTTGTTTCAAGCAGCCCTTCTGCGTTTCAAGGTTGACAGCTCTTTCTCCTGCGTGCTATAAACGCTCGTCTCCCATCCGTATCCAACCCAGGCCAAGGGAGATGGCCAATGAGAGGTGATTCGTGAGCAGATCATTGCGTGATCATTTGGACTGGCCGATGCTGCTGACGCAGGTACGGGATCCGTACCTGTTGATATACATCGCGGTTCGAGCCGACGAAGATGGTCTCAAGCGGATTCGGCAGGCTTACCCGCTCTGCTTCCTGGAGAAGCCCAACGATCGACCGGGACCGGTTCCGCTCACGCTCTTCCGGCGACTGCTCGACGAGCACTGCCAGGATGGAGAAGCCGGGACGCACGACGCCAGTGACTTCGCCGATTCCGACGGGATCAAGCAACTGGGCTTCCCGCGCGTTGTCTATGCCCATACGATAGCATTCCATTATGATGGGCTTCCGCATGGGACGCTCGTCATGCCACGGACCGTCATCGAGCGCTACGACGCGATTCAGGAAGCGGTCGGCGGGCAGTGCTTCCCGCAGAAGCTCTACCGGATCACGATCGGCGACATGGCCTACTACGTCGGCTACGTGAATCCCAACGGCTGTGGCGCGGGCAACGAAATGTATCGCTACGTGGAGCTCTGGCCCGTCATTCTGATCGACGTCGACACCGTCGACGCAATCATCGACGTCTGAGCACTCGCCTGTCACTCGGCATCGGCGCCTCCTGGCCGCCGTTTTGTTTTTCCGGTGCTTGCATCGGCGCCCCGCGCGTGGTATGACATGCACGCTTCGCGTACTTCAACTCCGAACGAGAGGTCTTTCTGAATGGAAACGCCAGCAGAGCCGCAACTTGCGAGTATCATCACGCGTCCGCCCGCGCGCAACGCGCGGGGGATCGCCCGCGCCCTCCCTCCTATCCTGCTCCTCTCCGTGAGCGCCAACATCTCCCTCGGCGCGCTCTCTGCCGTGGGACGGGGTGAACGCGCGGCCTTGCTTCAGGAGAACGATCGCCTGCAGCGCACGGCGGGTCATCTGCGGGAAGAGAATGACCGGTTCCACCGCGACGCTCAGGAATTGACAGCGGCGGAACTTCCGGCGCTTCGGGTTTCCAACGATGCGGAGCGGAAAGCAGTGGACGCCTGTCTGCGCAGGCCGAAGCTGGCCGGCGTGTTGATACCGGCGTGGTTGCCGGGAAAAGAACCTCTGACGTTTTGGCCGCAAAATACCGAACCGGTCGCCGATGCGCGCGGAGAAACATTCCTGCCGGGGAGTCAATGCGCTCTTTCGGACCCGGGCGTGTTCCGTGTCACCTATGCGGATCCCGATACGTACATGATCCGACCCTGGACTCCGCCGGACGCGATTGCCTCTTCCGGTGCTTGTCCAGAATGCGCCTTCCGGTTCGTCTCCGCAAGGAATCAATTTATCTGGCATGCCGTCTTCCACAGTTGCCTGGTTGCTATCAAGACGCGTGCCCTCGCCGCCGCCGACATCAACGATTGAACCGCCTGCCGCGCATCGGTCAGGCGTTTTTGTCTGGCTTGACAAAACCGCTATTTTATGCAATACTGGCCGATCCTTGGGCAGATGTATTTGGCCGCATGGAGAAGCTTGATCAAGAGGTCAGTCTTCTCCGTTCGGTGAAAACACCGCGGGATCAGCAGCGGAAGGTCCGCCGCTGATCGATCCAAGACCGCAACCCAATCGCACAGGCGTGACAGCCTTGCCACCAAGGAGATCGTCCATGTCGCTCTCGTTCAAGATTCGCCGCACCCATCTGATCCGCCTGCTGGTCGTCCTCGGGATCGCCGTTTGGGTCACCGTCCTGCTCCTTAGCAGCCGGAAGATCGATGAGCAGGTCAAGGTCGACTATCAGAACTGTACCGTCCATCCCAAGCTCCGGCTTTCCCTCCCGAAGGACGATCAGATCGTCCTGCACGCCTCGACCCCCCGGGACAGCTACTGCTTCACCAAAGCCGGCAGTCAAATCTCCGTCGTCGGGAATGGAGACGGCAGCTTCTCGGTCACTGTCGAGACCGTGGCGCATTCCGCCAACGTGGCCGACAATGCCTGCCCCTCCGGTGCCAGCGGCTCCTTCCACCGGGAGAAATATCCGTTCTTAGAGGACGCCGTCGTTGAGTTCTGCGAAGAACTGACCTACCGCCGTTCCGACCGCTGACCGGTTCCGCATTTTCTCGCGGTCCGCTCAGCGGTTTTATGTATGCATCATTGACGGCCCCGCCTTTCTTCTGCTAAAAAGAGCCGTGTCAACCAACCAGAGGTCTTTCATGGACAAGCCCGACGCCCCGTTCAAGAGATCCTTCAGCCTTCCTTCCCCCTCCTTCCGTCCGGCCTGGGGTTTCGCGATCTTCCTGATGGTCGCCCTGCTCTTCGGCCTGCCGTTCTATTTCCGCAAGCCGCCGTGCCGGCAGACGCTGCCGGTGCAGGCCGTCACCTGCACGGATGCCGCTTTGGGGCCCCCTGCGTTCTCTTCGCCCGCGCTGCTCCTGCATTCCACCCAGGCTTGGCTGAAGGCCATGATGGGACCGGATCCGCGTCCGAGCCCGCCTGACGAGGGACGCCCGCCGTCCTACGGGGAGAGCTACAACGAGCTGTCGCAGTACCCTGAGTGACGCCGCTCTTCCGTTCGCGGTTTTTATTCGGACCGCCGTCCGCGCTACGCCGGCACCAGAGGCCCCGCCCGCCGATCCGGTCCGCATCTCATCCGGATCGATTGGCGGGTTTTAAAATTGCCTGCACGCCCCGTGCCGTTTCCCGCGCCGGCAGCGCGCCCTTGACATACCTCAGCGCGTGAAGTAGGAATGAACCATCGCAATAAGGAAGGAAGGTCTTTGTCATGTCTAATCGGTCGAAGGCACTGGCGAAATATCCCGTTGTGGGCGTGCTCATCGCGGTAAGCATGGTGGGCGCGTTCGCGCTGATGAGCAAGATGTCTGATCTGGAGGGGGCCAATGACGCTCGCGACCGGATGGAAATCCGGTTACTGGATGCCCAAGGCTCCATGTTGGATGCGAAGAAGCAGGCCGATGTGGCCACGCGGACGCTCGCTGACCTGAAGGAGCAAATCTTCGGTATGGACGTCTGGGCTGGTCTCGAAGGCGCTGCAGAGCGCGAGGTCTATCGCGAGTGTATCGCTAGGCCCGACGGCCTGATCTTCCATGTCCGTGCCTCCGCACGTGATCTCTTCGCCGCTCAGGAGTCCTGCGACCGGCCATGCTCGCTCTCCGAAAATGATGCACTGAAAATCACGGGCATTGGACAGGATGATTACACCGTCAGAGTCGATGCGGTGGCGCCTCGCGACGGAGAAATGGCTTCGCTCGCCTGCTCGGCTGGCGAAAGCCGCCGCATGCTTCAGTCCGATCCGCTCATTCGGCTGGCCGTCGTTGCGGGCTGCCACGTCAAGGCGATTCACGCATCGGCTCCGCCTACGCGTTCCCGCTGACGGAATGCCGCGTCCCGCGCGGCCCGATCCTCCCTCTCACGCCGACCTGCGCCCCTGCGCTGCGTCGGCGTTTTTGTGTCTTCGGGCGATGGGCCGTGCTATACTGGCGCCATATGCTCGTACGCATTCTGGGCGGACTCATCGCCGCCGGCGTCGGTTTCCTGATGGTCTGGAAGTCGAACTTCTTCGCCGAAACGTTCGGCTCCATTTCGACCTGGGCCGACACGCATCTGGGCGGGATGCGCATGGTCTACAAGATCCTCGGCTGCCTGATCATCTTCATCGCCTTCCTGGTCGTCACCAACCTGCACGTGGCTTTCTTCAAAGCGGTTTTCGGCGGCCTCTTCGGCGTGCCGGACGCGGCGACGCGTGCCTGACTATGGAATATCTGCCGACCGGCCGGGCGCTGATCGATCCCTTCAACGCGCTTGAGAAAGCCGGCATCCGCGAGGAAATGCGGGTGGCCGATTTCGGGGTCGGCGCGGTCGGCCATTTCCTGTTCCCGGCGGCGCAGCTGGTCGGTCCGAAAGGCCATGTCTACGGCGTCGACGTGCTGCCGGCCGTGCTTCAGGCCAACCAGAGCCGCGCCAAGCTGTCGGCCGTGAATAACGTCGAACTCGTCTGGGGCGATTTCGAGCGGGCCGGGGGCTCGCGCCTGCCCGATGCGTCGATGGACATGATCGTGCTGGTCAACGTCATGCACGTCGTCAACAAAACCACGACGCTTCAGGAGGTCCGACGCGTGCTGGCAACCGGCGGCATTCTGCTGGTGATCGAATGGAAAGCGGCCGGCACGCTCATCGGGCCGGCGGCCGAACGGCGTCTTCCGAAGGAAGAAGCGGCCGCCTCGGCGCTCAAAGCCGGCTTCCGGCCGGTGCGTGAATTCGAGGCCGGCCCGAGCCATTACGGCCTCGTCTTCGGCAAAGGCTGACCGTCCGCCCTTGCGTCCGGACGGCGCTTTCTTTACGCTTGAGGAAATTTTTCACTGCGTATGCCACTCTTCACCTGGTCGTACTGGTTCAGCCTTCAGCCGAGCGAACTGATGCCCGCCGTCAAACTCGGATTGCTGGTCGCATTCGCCGCATTGTTCGCGCTCGGCATCGTCGCGTCGCTCCTGGCGCGCAAAGCCGACGGTCGCATGGCCTTGGCCGAAGGCGGCGCGCGTTTTTCCAGGCTCGCGCTTTGGATGGGAACATTCGGATTGCTCCTTCTTCTTTTCACCCACGAGCTGACGTATTTCTTTGGCGCGCGCTTCTGGTACCTTGTCTGGCTGCTGCTCTTCCTGATCCAGATCGTTCGGCTCGCGAAATTCCTGATGGTCGACGTTCCTGAGAAACGGGCGGCTTTCGCCGAACGGGCGCGCATCCGCCGATGGCTGCCGCAACATCATAAGAAGTGAGAACGCAAAACCGGCCTCGGGCCGGTTTTTCGGTTGACAGCCCCGTGCCGGTCCTGGCAGGACCGGAGCATATGCGCAGCGGCCGGCAAAAACTCGGCGACGCGGGCGAGCGGCTGGCGGCGCTCTATTTGGAATCCAGGAGTTATCGCCTGCTGGCCCGGCAGGCTGGCATTCCGCGCGTCGGGGAGATCGACCTCGTCATGTATGATCCGGCCGGCGAAATCGTCTTTGTGGAGGTCAAGACGCGCCACGACCGTCAGTTCGGGCCGCCCGAAGAGGCCGTAACCGTCCGGAAACTCCGGCGCATGATGCGGGTGGCCGAAGCCTGGCGGGTCCGGCACGGGCTGTATGATCGCCCGTGGCGCGTAGACGTCGTCGCCATCGAGCTGACAGGACCGAAGCCGGTCATTCGGCATCTGCAGGGCGTGACACTTGACTGAAAGACCAAAGTCCGTTACTTTCTCCCCGTTCCTGAAAGGAGTCCGCATGCCTGGGATTGCAAGGAAGTCGACACTTCAAATGGTTGGGGCCGACATGGATCGTCTCGCCGTAAGCATCTCGGTCCATATCAAGGCGCAGGCAGACCTGTGGAAAAAAATCATCGATCTGATGCCCGAAGCGTCCCTTCTCCCGTCGAAACATCATCTGCTTCGTGTCCAACTCGTCCGACAGCACAGGCTCTGGATGTTGGGAGAGGATTCGTGCCCCGTTCTGCTCTGCCTGGATACCACGCAGCTCTTGGACGGCAGCGCCGTTCGCGAGCTCATCCGGCAGGATAGACTGCTGCCCGCGTCGGAAGCGATTCCCCGCCGACACGCGCCGGCCGCGGACATCGTTACCCTCTCAGGCAACCTTGCCCAGCTCGATGCCGTTCAGGTCGTCGCTGCTCTCGAAGCGCAGGTCAAAGCCGTCAGGCAGGCGGGAAACCTCGCTCATCTGCGGCAGCTCTGTCGGGGTTCCGCCCATGTCTGAAGCCGCTTGACCGTTCGTTCACGCCGTGATACACTCTCTCCGTAATCGTGCCAGCCTTGAAATGAGGCTGGCATTTTTGATCCCAATTCTTATGGCAAGCCCCATCGTGCAGGCAATCCAGCAAATTTGCGACGAGAAGAACATTCCGTACGAGGTCGTGATGGAAACGATCGAAGCCGCGCTGGCCGCCGCCTACCGCAAAGACTTCGGCAACAAGAACCAGAATCTCAAAGTCGAATTCGATCCGGAAACGATGAAGATCCGCGTCTTCGACGAGAAGCTGGTGGTTGAAGATCAGGAACTGCCGTCCGAAGAGGAACTCGCGGCCATGGAGGCCGCGCAAGCCGCCGGCGCCGTGCAGGAACCGGAGCTCGACGAGAACGGCGAGCCGGTCAAGCGCTTCAATCCGAAGCTCGAAATCATGCTGACGCCGGCCCGGGAGATCAAGCCCGACGCCGAACTGGGGGAGACGCTTCGCATGGAGCTCGAAGTGCCAGGCGCCTTCGGCCGCATGGCCGCCCAGACCGCCAAGCAGGTCATCATCCAGAAGCTGCGCGAGGCCGAACGCGAAAACGTCTTCGGCGAGTTCAAGGGCCGCGAAGGCGAGATCATGAACGCCATCGTTTCCCGAAAGGAGGGTCGCTTGGTGCTGGTCGACCTCGGCCGCATCATGGCCACCATGCCGCCCGAGGAGCAGATCACCGGCGAGAACTACGTCCCCGGCGCGCGCGTCAAGGTCTACGTCAGCTCCGTCACCATGACGACGCGCGGACCGATGATCATCGTCAGCCGCGCCCATCCTGACATCGTCCGCAGGCTCTTCGCCACCGAAATTCCGGAAGTCGCCAGCGGCGCCGTCACGATCCACGCGGTCGCCCGCGAAGCCGGTTCGCGCTCGAAAGTGGCCGTAGCCTCCCTCGATTCCAACATCGATCCGATCGGTTCGTGTATCGGCCAGCGCGGCGCGCGCATCCAGACGATCATCAGCGAACTCGGCGGCGAGAAGGTCGACGTCATTCTCTACGATAACGACCCGGCCGTCTTCATCGCCAAGGCGCTCGCGCCGGCCAAGGTCAAATCCGTCGAGCTGGACGAAGCCAACCGCGTCGCTTCGGTGCGCGCCGATGCCGACCAGCTTTCGCTCGCGATCGGCAAGGGCGGGCAGAACGTCCGCCTGGCTTCGCGCCTGTCCGGCTGGAAGATCAACGTCATGGACACGAATGAAGCCGACTCTGCGCCGCGCGAAGCCGGCAGGGAAGAAGCCGTCCCTGCGGCAACCGAAGCTGCGCCCGACGCCATTTCGGAAGAGGTGGCCGGGGAAATGGAATCGCTCTCGAAGGGCACCGAAGTTCCCTCGGACGAAAAAGGGGAGTAAGATGGCGCCATGCTAGCCCTCTACCAGGAACTGCTCTTCCGTCCGATTCTGAACCTGTCGGTCGGTCTGTACGATGTCCTCTTTCATGACTTCGGCCTGGCGATCGTGGCGCTGGTCGCGCTCGTCCGCGGCCTTCTGTGGCCCCTCACGCACCGCAGCCTCCAGAGCCAGAAGGCGATGATGGAGCTGCAGCCGAAACTGAAGGAGATCCAGGAGAAATACAAGGACAAAAAAGAGGAACAGGCCAAGGCGATGATGGCGCTCTACGCCGAGCACAAGGTCAGTCCGCTCTCGTCCTGCCTGCCGCTCCTCGTACAATTGCCGCTCTTCATTGCGCTCTACCGCGTGCTCTCGGCCGGGCTGAAGTCGCAGAATCTCGAACTGCTCTACGGTTTCGTGCCGAATCCCGGGCACATCTCCACGATGGCCTTCGGTTTCCTGGACCTCTCCAAGGCCAGCATCGCCATCGCGGTCCTGGCCGCCGGCGCCCAGTTCCTGCAGGCCAGAATGATGCAGCGCAAAGACGTCAAAGTGCACGCCGAGGGCAGCAAGGACGAAGACACCATGGCGATCATGAACAAGCAGATGCTCTACATGATGCCGGCCATGACGCTCCTAATCGGTTGGAAGCTGCCGGCCGGGCTTACGCTCTACTGGCTGCTCACCAACCTGGCGATGGTGCTGCAGCAGAAGCTGGCGTTCAAGAAGGCGCAAGTCTAGGGAGGAACAGAGGGAAATACGGACGGTCGCCCCGTCCGTTTTCGTTTTGCGCTACAATGGGAACGATTGTGGGTATCTTCCATGGCGCTTCTGGATGAAAAAACGCTGCTGAAACTGCCGGTCTACACCCGGAGCGGAACCCCGCTCGGACGGGTCGTCGGTTTCGATTTCGACGTCGAGACGCACGCCATCCGCCGTTATCGGGTGAAGCCGCGCGGCCTGGCCGCACGCATGCTGCGCACGCCGCTGCTCATACCGCACGAACGGGTGGTGTCGATCGATACGGAAAAAATGATCGTGGAAGATGCGGTCGCGAAAGACATGGAGCTCGCCCAGGCCAAGGCCATCGGCCTGGTCAGTCATTCGAAGGCCTGAGGTATGTCCGATCTCCAGAACGGCATCCTTTCGGCTTTGGCCTATTACGACGGCTTCGGCGTCCCGCTCACGCCGCAGGAAATTTTTCTGGCGCTGCCGGCTTCTGCCGGCACCTCCATCGCTTTCGCGACGCTGAGCCGCGCGCTCGCCGAAGCGGTGCAGGCCGGGCGCATCGGTAGCGCGGACGGTTTCCACTTCCTTCCCGGTCGCGGTGCGCTCGTCCGCGAACGCCGCCGGTGTTACGGATTGGCCGAGGGGAAATATCGTCGCGTCCGGCGCTTTCTGCGGCTTGCCCGCTTCACGCCGTTCCTGCGCGCCGTCTTCGTCTGCAACACGCTGGCGCGCTCGTATGCGCGCGCGGGCAGCGACATCGACCTTTTTTTGGTGGCGGAGCCGGGACGCATCTGGTTCGCGCGCCTGTGCGTGACGGGTTTGGCAACGCTGCTCGGCGTGCGCCCGACCGAAGCGGTTTCGGCCGATCGCATCTGCCTGAGCTTCTTTGTGACGTCGGATGCGCTCGATCTCCAGCCGCTGGCGATCAGGGACGATGTCTATTTGGCGCATTGGCTGCGAGAACTCTATCCGATGTACGACGAAGCGCGTATGGCCGAACGTCTCTTTGTGGACAACGCTTGGTGCCGCGGTTTTTTGCCGCAGGGCCTTTCGCAGACGTCTTCCTCGCGCCGTCAGGTGGCGGTACGCCTGCTTGCCGTGAAACGCCGCCTCGAACGATGGATCAACGCGATCTTCGGCGACCGGCTTGAGGCCTGGGCCCGCCGCCTGCAATCGGCATGGCTGCCCCCCCCGCTCAAGGCTGCGGCCGCTTCACCGGACTCGGATGTCGTTCTGACCGACACGATTCTGAAGTTCCATGACAAGGACCGGCGCGCCGAGATACGAGATGCCTATCGCACCAAGCTCGCAGGTCTCTTGGGCGTTCCGACCGGAGCCGTGGGCGGAGCGGAGGCATTCCGCGAAAAAGCTCCGGCGCGCGCCGAGGAATTCGCGCTGCACGCCGCATGAGATACGCGCTTTGGCGTGATCGCCTGACGCTGCTTATTCTGGCACTGCTGCCGTGGCAGGCGCGTTACATCAAGCAGCCTGCGGCGTTGTACGGAACGCCCTGGGAACAGGGGACGGTTTCGCTCTTCGCGCTCGAAGTGCTGCTGCTCTGTGCACTGGCCTGCCATCTTTTGGCGGCCGGTTCGCGCCAGGAAATGCGGCGGTCGAAAGCCCCGCTCTGGCTGCAGCTATCGGCGCTTCTCCCGCTTTGTGCCTTCGTTTCGATCGCCTGGGCCTATGATACGATCGGGGCGCTCTTCACTGCGCTCCACGTGTTCGAAGGGTACGCGTTGGCCTACCTGCTCTGGGTTTCGGGCGCCTCCTTGGCTTCGCTCTTGGCCGCCTTCGTGATCGGCGCAACGACGACCGCGGCGCTCGGCCTCTGGCAATTTTTCTCGCAGTCGTCGTTCGCCTCGACTTGGCTTGGGATGGCCGCCCATCCGGCTTCGGAAGCGGGTTCCGTCGTCGTGGAAACGGCCGCCGGCCGCTACCTTCGCGCCTACGGCAGCCTGCCGCATCCGAATATTCTCGGGGGTTATGTCGTTATGGGCCTCTTGGCGGCTTTTGCGCTGGCCGCCGGGCGCGTTCGGAAAAACTGGCCGCTCCTCGGCGCGATCGCGGTGCTTTCGGCAGGGCTGATCGCCGCTTTTTCGCGTTCGGCCTGGCTGGCGGGACTTTGCGCGTTCATCTTGGCACTTGCCTATCCCCGCGCGACCGCCAATCGGAACGTCTGGCGCCGGCTGATTCCGGCCTTCCTGTCCGCGTCGGCGGGTATTGCCTTCGTCGCGGCCTTCGCGGCGCCGTTGCTTTTCGTCCGCGTCTCCGCCCAGGGCCGACTCGAGACGAAATCCGTCGATGAGCGCCGAGCGTCCGATCTGCGCGGCTTGTCGATGTTCGCGTCGCACCTCAGCTTGGGAACCGGCATCGGCAATTATCTGCCGACGGTCTTTCTCGAGCGCGGATTGGAAGACGATCCGTATGCCGTCCAGCCGCCGCATCTCGCGCCGCTCCTGGTCGGGGCCGAGCTTGGGTTTTTCGGACTGGCGATCCTGGTAGGCTTCTGCGCGCTTTGGTGGGTCGATGCGGCGTGGTTGATGCGGCGCACGGCCTCGGCCTCCGCGGCGCTGGCCGCGGCGCTGCCGGTCGTCATTTTTGTCGTTTCGTGTTTCGACCACTATCCTTTCGATCTCTTGGCCGGGACGATGCTGACCGGCGCGGCCTTCGGATTCTTCCTCAAAGCGGGGGAGCAAAGCGGTTCTTGACATGCGAACCGAAACGATCTAGCCTGAGGCGAGTGTAGGACATAAAAATCCCGTAAGGAGGGTTCCTTGAGTGACCGCACGAAATCCGCGCTGAAATTCCTCGCCGTCTTCAGTGTCCTTGTTCTCCTTGTCTGCATCTGCGGACCCCTGTTCATTACGCACGTTGGCTCCGGACAGATCATCGTGAAAGACTGCGACGGAGCGCCGACGGTTTGGCGCTCGCCCAGGGACGACGGTTTTCATCTGACAGATCTCTGCAAGATCCAGACCTATCACCCTGTCATGGACCGGCGCTTTCAGGTGACGGCGATGCGCGAGGAAGTCCGGGTTTCGGCTGACGGGCTGAAAATCCATCCCGTCGAGTACGTCATCCGCGGCGTCTTAACCGTCGTGGCTCCCGAGGACGATGCGGACATGTTCCGCCTGCCCGCCCGCTATCCGTCGGAACGTGCGCTGTTCGATTCGATCCTGCCGCAGGTGACGCGGATCGCGCGCGAACGGGTCGTGGATTCCGCCTGGCTCAGAACGGGCGGAGGGGGTTGGATCGCGCGCCGTTTCAGGGACGGGTTCGAATCCCGCCTGCAACGCCTTCCGCAGTCCGAATATCTTTGGTCTTCGGTCCAAGGCCGTCGTGAGCTTGAAACTGAGATCAACGAAGTGCTGCGTGTCGACGGCGATGGCGTCTGGTTGTCGATCGCCGTCGCGCTCGACGCCGTCGAGGTCGTGCCTGAACGCTAGCCCCGCGGCGGCGTTCTTTTTTTGCGGATGACGCCGACCTTGACGATCGCCCTTTTCTCCGGTGTACTGGGCCACGTACGCGTTCCACACAAGGAGGCTTTCGATGCAAGGTTTTCTGGCTGTCCTGAAAGGGCATCTCCTTTCCCCGGTGAAAGTGGCCCTGCTCGTTCTGTGTTTTACGGGCGTCGGCTCTGTCGCCTCGACCTGCACAACCGTGGACGACGATCAAATCGTTCTGAAGGATTGCGACGGAGCGATCACTGTTTGGCGCAGGCCCGGAGTGCACCAGATCGGCCTGTGCGAGCGCCGGAAGTATCCCGCCCGCACGGTCGTGTCTTTCGGGGAGCGGGTGCAGATGAACGTTCCGGCCGTCGTGCGCGGATCGCTACAGATCCTGATGCCCGAGGACGATGAGCAGATGATTCTGCTCGACCGCGTCTATGGCGATACGTTCGTCATGCGGCACGTTCTGCCGGCTGCGATGGCTGACGTTCAAAGCGGGCTGGATGCCTTCCGGGCCTACCAGCGTGCCGAGGGCTGGTTCCCGCCTGTATCGGGCGAGATCCGCGGCTACGGTCCTCCGGACATGACATCAATGGGATTCGAACGGCTTGAAAGCTGCACGAGAAGTTTTGTGGCCGACTTGATCCAGCAAAGATTGGATACGGACTATTTCTCTTTCGGCGTCAGCACGACTGTTACAATCGACTCAATCGACGCCGCGCCCCGGGATCTGCCCTGAGCGCGCGGTCCATCCTTCGGCTCCCGGTCCGATCGCCTCATGCGTGACGGCCGTTTTCTTTATCATTGGCATCGTGTCGATAGGGATGGAATGGCAAGGATTTGACAGGAAAAACGGCCTCTCCTACAATGCGCTGGCACTCGTTCATTCGGAGTGCCAACAGGTCCGTCTACTCCTAATTCCAACGCCTCACACGTTATGCAGCTCCGTCCTCTCGGTGACCGCGTCGTGGTCAAGCCTCTTTCGCAGGACGAGGTGACCAAGTCCGGCATCATCATGCCCGCCACGGTCGATAAAGAACGTCCGGAACGCGGAGAAATCATCGCCATCGGTCCCGGCAAGCTGCTCGACAACGGCAGCTTCGCCCCGATGGGCGTCAAGGTCGGCGACACGGTCGTCTTCAAGAAGTATTCGCCTGACGAAGTGAAGATCGACAACATCGAGTACCTGGTCATTTCGGAGTCTGACATCATGGCGGTAATCGAATAACCTATGGCAAAACAGATTTTTTACGGCGAGGAAGCCCGTCTCCGGCTCAAGGCCGGCGTCGACAAGCTGGCCAATGCCGTCAAGGCAACGCTCGGTCCGAAGGGGAAGAACGTCGTGATCGCCCGCGGCTACGGCGCGCCGATCGTCACCAAGGACGGCGTGACCGTCGCGAAGGAGATCGACCTGCCTGAGAAAACGGAGCAGATGGGCGCCGAACTCGTCCGCGAGGCGGCTTCCAAGACCAACGACTCGGTCGGCGACGGCACTACTACCTCGACGCTTTTGGCGCAGGAGCTGATCGGCCTCGGCTTCGAAAAAATCGCTTCCTCGCGCTTCGAAGTCGATGTGCACGCGCTGCGCGCCGGCATGCAGGAATATGTCGAAGAGGTTTCCAAGAACCTCGACGCCCAAGCCGAACAGATCGCCGGCAACCGCGACCGCATCGCCCAAGTCGCGGCCATTTCCGCCAATAATAACGAAGAGGTCGGCAACCTCTTGGCCGATTTGATGATGAAGGTGGGCAAGGACGGCGTCGTGACGGTCGAGGAATCGCAGGGCGTTTCAGTCGAAACCGAACACGTCGAAGGGATGCAGTTCGACCGGGGGTACGTCTCCGCCTACATGGTGACGAACGCCGACCGGATGGAAGCTTCCTTTAACGATGCGCACATCCTGATCACCGACAAGAAAATTTCCTCGATCCAGGAGCTGCTGCCCGTGCTGGAGAAAGTCGCCGCCACCGGCCGCAAGGAAGTCGTGATCATCGCGGAGGACGTCGATGGCGAGGCGCTCACCACCCTTGTGGTCAACAAGCTGCGCGGCGCCTTCTCGGCGTTGGCGGTCAAGGCGCCGGGCTACGGCGACCGCCGCAAGGAAATGCTCAAGGACATCGCGACGCTGACCGGCGGCAAGGTTGTCTCGGAAGAGATCGGCCTCAAGCTCGAATCGGTCGAGCTCGAAGACCTCGGCCGCGCCTCGCGCGTCATTGCCGGCAAGGACAAGACGACCGTCATCGGCGGCAAGGGCCATGAAGAGGACATCAAGAAGCGCATCGCCGAGATCCGCAACGAACTGGCCAACACCACCTCCGACTTCGACAAGGAGAAGCTTCAGGAGCGCCTGGCGAAGCTGACCGGCGGCGTGGCCGTCATCAAGGTCGGCGCGGCCACCGAGTCGGAAATGAAGGAGAAGAAGTATCTGATCGAAGACGCCGTCAACGCCACCAAGGCCGCGCTCGAGTCCGGCATCGTGGCCGGCGGAGGCTCGGCCCTGCTGCGCGCCAAGCTCGAGATCGGCGAGGACGCCAAGCCCGAAGCTTCGTCCGTGGCCGCCTCCCGGCACGCCGGGCGCGAGATCGTTGCGACGGTCCTCGAAAGCCCGATGATGCAGATCGCCAAGAATGCCGGCAAGAACGGCATGGACATCGTCACGTCGGTGGCTGGCAAGATGGCCTCGCACAAGCGCGCCGGCTACGACGCCAAGAAGGAAACGCTGGTCGACGACATGCTCTCCGCCGGCATCGTCGATCCGGTCGGCGTCACTAAGAACGCGCTCCAGAATGCCGTCTCGGTCGCCGTCATGTTCCTGACGACCGAAGCCGTCGTCTCCGAGATTCCGGAAAAGAAGGAAGCGCCGGCCATGCCCGGCGGCATGGGCGGGGGAATGGGAATGGATTACTAAAGAAGCAAAAACCGGCCGCGAGGCCGGTTTTTTATCTGACGCTTGCGTGGTATATACCGGATTTGCTAGCTCTCTGCTGTGGGCCTGGCAGGTTCGCGGAACAGATCTTGCCAGTTCAGTTCTCCGGGTTCAATTCCCGGCAGGTCCACCAGGGGGATTGACATGCGCCGGGCACTTCCTGTAGCTTCTTTCCATGGGCTGGCAAGGTCCCGATTCCGCACCTGCAGAACACCAGACGTCCCGCAAGGGACGTTTTGGTATACTGCGATCATGACATTCGAAGTCCGTCTCGGAGAAAGGCATGCTCGATCTCGCGATGAGGGCTGCACGTATCGATCTTCCTGCGGCCGTTTGGGCTTACAAGCAGGGAACATGAAATCGGCCGCGAGGCCGGTTTTTGTGTGCCGTGTTTCGTTCTCGACCACGAAGATTGACGTCTTTTGCCCTCTTTGGTAATTTCGCCCAAGACAACATGGAGAGTTCCGATGGTCCATTCGAAGACGATTCGTTATTGGTTACGCGCCAAAACTGCTGGAGCACACTGGCGTTTGGTGACCCCGGAGGCATTCAAGGAAGCGGAACGGCAGGCGGGCTTCCGAAAACCTCCGGCCGTGCCCGGTGATGGTCCGGCGACCGCTGGTTTCAGCGGCGCGCGTACAGAAGGCCGCGTCACTGACGAGGATATCACCGAGGCGTACTACGGCTGGGATCCGGAGTTCCTCGCGGATGCCCGCGCCGAGTTCGCCGCCGCGCTCGGCTGAAATTCGGCACGCCTTTTCGCCCCGCCGCGGATCGAAAGACCGCGGCTTTGTTTTTTGACATGACCGCCGCCCTTTTGATAATCTCCGCCCAGACCCGAACCTTTACCGGAGCTCTGCATGGACGAACGGTACTGGCTGCGTGATACCACGCCCGAAGGCAAACGTCCTGTCTGGCGAGAGGTCACGCTCGTGGAATTCATTTGTTGCGAACAGGAGAATGGCTTCGACTCGACGCCGCGCAGCCAGCCGGCCACGGATGGCTTCTCCGGCAGGTGCGTGCGGGGAAAGGTCACTTTTGGCCCGATCACGCCTGCCACCTGCGGCGACGATCCCGACTTTTGGGAGAGTGAACGCATTCCGCTGGCTGCACCGGACGCGCTGCCGATCGCTTCGTGAAATCCCGCTCAAGACGCTTTCCTTCGCGGATGCTTCCTCCGCGATTTTATTTTTCGTGGTAGAATACCGCCATGCGTTTCACCAAGCCATTCCTTCTTTCGGGCCTGTTTGCCGCTGCCATTGTCGGCGGCTTGGTGCTGTACGGCCTGTATGGTGTGAATCGTCCGCCGAGGTACGTCCGTTACGTCAAGCCGAATCCCGAAGTTCCGCCGCCGTCCCTGCAACCAGGACCCCAACCCTCTCCGCCTGTCCCCGAACCCCCGGTCGGCGCGGCGAAGACCTATCGGAACGGACAACTGGCGTTCGCCGTCGATTATCCGGATCCGATCCTCCCGACCGAAGACAGGCAGGACATGGCAATGTCCGGCTACTTTCCGATCTGCGAGCCGGACGATGCCGTCGTCTGCTTTCCGTACGGAAAAGAAGCGCTTCCCGGCAGGAATTTCGACGGTGCGGCTTTTTCGATTCACGCGCGGACGGATCTCAAAACGCAGAAAAGCTGCGAAGCGGCCGGCAATGGCGAGCAGGAGGCCGGCACCGCCACGGTCGGCAGCCTGACGTTCAAAAAATTTTCTTATGGCGATGCCGCCATGGGGCATCAGCTTTCCGGCGAAAATGAGCGCATTTTCCGGAACGCCGCCTGCCTCCAGCTTTCGACCCGCATCGCCACCACGACCTTCGAGAATTACGAGCCCGGCAGCATTCGCCGCTTCACCGACGAGGAGCGCGCCGCGGTCCTGAAAATCCTCGACGGCATGCGCGCGAGTTTCCGGTTCACGTCGCGCTAAGTTTTCCGCGGCGCTCTTGAAAAAAGTCTCAGAAAATGATAGACTTTTTTCGTATGGATCAGGAACGCCGGGAAAACAACGAGCGGATCGCGGCCGCCCTGGGCTACGTGTTCCTGCTGTTTTTCATCCCGCTCTCCAGAAAGGACAGCCCGTTCTGCCAGTTCCACGCCAGGCAAGGGATCGCGCTTTTCCTTGCATGGTGCGTCGTTTCCTTCTTCATCTGGATTCCGCTCGTCGGCGGACTGGCCTGGATCCTGATGCTGGTCCTCAATATCGTGCTCTTCGTCAGGGCGTTGAACGGAGAAGAGTGGGAGATGCCGTATCTCGGCAAGTACGCCAAGCAGATCAAACTTTAACGGCGGTCGCAGGTATGAAGGATATTCTTGAACGGGTTGAATCCCTCCGCGCGAAGATCGCTTCGACGCGGGGGTTACTTTGACGATGCCGCCACGCGCGAGGAGCTGAAAACGTACGAAGCGCAGATGCAGGATCCGGCCTTTTGGAATGCGCCGGACCGCGCCCGGGTGATCGCGCAGAAAGTCAACGAAATCCGCGGCGAACTCGAAACCTGGGACACGATAGAGAAAGGCGCCGCCGATCTCGGCGAACTCGCCGCCGGTCTCCGGTCCGATGAGGAGGCCGAGTTCCGTCCCGAAATCGAAAAGCAGCTGGCCGATCTGGAAAAGAAATTCGCCGACGTCGAGTTTCTGGTGCTGTTCTCCGGCCGTTACGACGCGAACAACGCCATCGTCGCCTTCCACGCCGGCAGCGGCGGCACCGAAGCGCAGGACTGGACGGAGATGCTCTTCCGCATGATCTCGCGCTTCTGTGAGAAGAAGGGCTGGCGCGCGCGCCTGCTCAGCGAAAGCAAGGGACAGGAAGCCGGACTCAAAAGCGCCACCATTGAAGTCACCGGGCGCCACGCCTACGGTTTCCTCCGGAGCGAAAACGGCGTGCATCGCCTGGTGCGCATCTCGCCCTTCGACGCCGCCAAGGCGCGCCACACTTCCTTCGCCATGATCGAAGTCATTCCCGACATCGGCGATACGGAGGACGTCAAGATCGATCCGAAGGACCTGCGCATCGACACCTTCCTGTCCGGCGGCCACGGCGGCCAAGGCGTCCAGACGACCTATTCGGCCGTGCGCATCGTCCACCTGCCGACCGGCATCATGACGACCTGCCAGAACGAACGCAGCCAGCAGCAGAACAAGGAAACCGCCATGAAGATGCTGAAGTCGAAACTGGCGGCCATCGAGGAAGAAAAGCACCAGCGTGAGCTTCAGGGCATCCGCGGCGAATATCACAGCGCCGAATGGGGCAATCAGATCCGCTCGTACGTGCTCCAGCCCTACCGCATGGTCAAGGATCACCGTACCAAGTACCGCAGCGCCGACACCGAGGGCGTGCTGAACGGCGGGATCGACGAATTCATCGAGGCCTATCTCAAATGGTCGAAGGATCCCCAAGCCTATCTGGCGGCTCACGCCGGGGAAGATAAGGATGAGGAATAATATGCAACGCCGTCGAAATGTCCTGGTGACGGGCGGGGCCGGCTTCATCGGCTCCCATCTGGTCGATCGCCTGATCGCCGAGGGTTTCGGCGTGGCCGTGGTCGACGACCTGACCAACGGACGGCGCGAATACCTCAATCCGAAGGCGCATTTTTACGGGATTGGCATCGGGTCGCCAAAGCTGGACATCGTTTTCGCCGCCGAAAGGCCGGATGTCGTTTTCCATCTGGCGGCGCACATTGACGCGCGCGTCTCGGTGACGGATCCGATCCACGACGCCGAGGTCAACGTGCACGGCTCGCTGCGGGTGCTCGAAGAGTGCCTCAAGCATCGCGTAAAGAAGATCGTCTTCGCCTCTTCAGGCGGCGCCATCTATCACGATACGAAAAAGTTCCCGACGCCCGAAACCGAAGCGCCGTCGCCGCTCACGCCCTACGGCGTTTCCAAGCTGGCCTTCGAGCACTATTTGCACGCCGCCTGGCATCATTTCAAATTGCCGTACGTCGCGCTGCGCTATTCCAACGTTTACGGCCCGCGCCAGGACCAGAAAGGCGAAGGCGGCGTGGTCGGCGTTTTCTGCAAAATGTTACGCGACGGCCAGCGGCCGAAAATTTTTGGGGACGGCACACAGACGCGTGATTTCCTGTACGTCGATGACGCGGTCGAAGCCAATCTGACAGCGATGCGTTCCGCGAAAGTCGGTATCTATCATATCGCCACCGGCAAGGAGACGGACGTGAAGACCGTCGCGCATCTCGCGGCCGAGGCGTTCGGCTGGACCCGGGGTTTTGGCAAAGGTCCCGCGCCGGCCGGCGACGTGCGCCGCAGCTGTCTCGACGCGCGCAGGGCGAGAAAAGAACTGGGCTGGAGCGCAAAGACGAAGTTTGGAGTCGGTCTCGGGAAAACGGCGGAATGGTTTAAAACGAAGCGTTGATATGGGGATATTCGATAGGCTCTTTAGAGAAAAAAATTCCGTCGATCGATATGTCGGAGGCGATAAGCCATCTCAGAAAAAAATTCGCCAATCGATTGAGCGCGTGTTCAAATCCCAACCGATAGGCGAGTTGCTGCGCCAATATGAACGGCCAAAGACGCCCGAAGAGTTTGAAGTAATTGCTCTTGTGAATAGGGAGACGGACCGTTTACGGGAGAAATACGGATTGCCCGCGTATGACATTCCGGCTACGAATTTCCATATTGTTAGGAAGGATACCCCGTTACTGCAGCAGCATAACCTCAGCGGACTTTTTCAACTCCACATACAAGCAGCAGTAGTGAGAGAGTTTGCCAACAGAAATGCTATGGCCGCCGTGTTGTTGCATGAAACCGTGCACTTCAAGTCTTTTGCATCCGTAGACGTAGAAGATAGGAAACAACGGAGAGGAGGGCTTAGTACGCGCGATGGAGTTCGAGTTCTTTTTGCTCCTCTGGACGAAGCGGTTACGGAAGAATTGACGCGACGTTTCATGCAAAGTCAAAAACAAAACCCACTTTTCATGAATGAAATGGATACACTGGATTCTTTCCATGAAGCATTCGGACACCCGGGTTTCGAGGATCTTCAAGCCATTTTCCTCCAAGAGGAGGGCGGAGACAACGATGTGGAAATTGATCCTAATTTGGGCATAGCATTGCGTAGTTTCGGTTATCAAAAAGAACGCCAAGCTTTACAGCTTCTCGTTAAGAAAATCGCAGAAAAGCATCCCGAACGCTTCGAAAATCAAGAACAAGCATTCGACCTGTTCGCTGCCGCCATGTTCAACGGCTACCTGTTGGAATTGGCTCGCGTGATCGAAGGCGCGTTCGGCAAGGGCAAGTTCCGTGAACTTGGTGAGCAGGAGACGGGCGATGATCTGCTGAAATTCGTCGAGTCGCTCTGATAGATTGATCACTGCACGTCATTGATTATGCCCATTTCCGGAAAAGACAAATCCTCCCTCGACCGTGTCGTCGGCGGCGGGAAAGACGAGCAGAAGCGCATCGCGGAAGGTTTGGAGCGCCGCTTTGGGGATCAGGAGTGGTCCGAGGATCTGCGACGGGTTGAACGGGAAAAGATGCCTCTTGAAATAGAGGCCATCCAACTTGCCAACGAGGCATTGTCCGCCCTGCGGCAAAAGTACGGCCTGTCCGCCTGGGAAATTCCGGAACGCAACGTGCATGTGTTGAGAAACGTGCCCGAATTGACGGATGATTTGCTCGAAGGGCCGGAGCACGGCGGTCGACTCGATTACGAAAACCAATGGGTGGCTGTTGTGGAGCACCCTTCGAATCTGGAGACGATCAGGATCATGTTCCATGAGATGATCCACTTCGCGTCGTACCTGTCCGTCGAACCGGAGTCGTTCGGCGGGCTGAGCGGATTTGCTCCCCATGCGGAACGGCGGCTGGGCCTCCGGAGCACCGATGAAAGCGGCGTCACGTTTTTCAATCCCCTGAATGAAGCGGTCACCGAGATTCTCACGCAGCGTCTCATGGAGATGACGCGGAAAATTGTCCCGGGTGAATGGGAGAGTCTTGACCGGGTGCGGGCGTCTCAGCCGGCGGAGAAAGCCAGCGAATTCCTGGCGCTCAGCCCGGGGCAGACTCGCGACGGCGAGAAGCTGACCATCGCCTATTTCGACTACCCAAAGGAACGCCAGGCATTGCAGCTTCTCATCCGCAAGCTGCACGAACGCGCTCCGCAGAGCGGCCGTGATCCGGAAGCCTGGTTCGACCTGTTCGCCGGCGCGATGTTCAACGGGCACTTGCTGGAACTGGCACGGAACATCGAACAGGCCTTCGGCCAGGGGGCATTCCGCCGGTTGGGCGAATGCCAAACCGGCGAGGAATTGCTCGCTTTCGCCGAATCCCTCGAAACCCAATCTTGAATATGTCGATTCCTGAAAAAGACCAAGCCACTGAAAAGGAGACGAGCGTGAACGCGATCGCGAAACTCGCGGCCGAGGCATTCGGTTGGAAAAAAGGCTTCGGAAAAAAACCGGTTTCCCCTGGTGACGTGCGCCGGAACTGTCTCGATGCGCGCAAGGCGAAAAGGGAATCAGGTTGGACCGCGAAGACGTCGTTTGGCGTCGGCTTCAGGAAAACCGCTGCGTGGTTTCATACCAACTAGGACGGATTAATTGTATGCCCATCGAAAGTTCCATCGACCGTTTTGTGGGAGGCCGGTCCGAAGAGCAGGCGCGTGCCGAGCGTGCTGCCGATGAGCTTGCTCGGCGGCAAGATCCGATTCCCGGAGAAGTGCCGAAGACGTTTGAGCATGTGGAGATGCTCATGCTGGTCAATAAGGAGATGGCCGCGCTCCGCCACGCGTATGGCCTCGACCCCTACCAGGTATCCCCGCGCTACGTGCATTACGTCGAGGAGCTGCCGGCCTCGATGCGCGAGGAAAAAAATCAAGACGAATCCCTCGAGATGAAAGCTTGCAATGGTGTCCAGGCGGCGGGCTATAACGGAGGAGAACAGCGCATCGTCATCACTCAACGAGGATCGCGCATCTCAGTGCTGGCTTCTACGTTTCATGAGGTCCTCCACGCCAATTCATACAACAGCATGGATCTGGAGGCGAAGGATGCGGATCTTTTCCTGTCTACCCGACGAACAGGATTGGGAAGCGATTCTCGGGGATCCGATGGAATCCTCCTCCGGCACTTTCAGGACTTGAATGAAGCGGTGACGGAAGAGCTGACGGTGCGTTTCGTCCATCGAATGGCGGAAACGGATCCATCCACCCGATCCGCCTACCGGGAATTGGAACAATCGCTCCTCGCGAGCGGTTGCGATTCTGAACAGGCTGCCCGAGTTTCCGCTTCGGAGCTTCATTCCATCAAGACGGTCCAAACCGAAAGCGGAGAGAAGGAGTTCGTGATGTCCTATTTTGGTTATCCGAACGAGCGCCAAGCCCTCAATCTCCTCGTGGACAAGCTGTTCGAGAAGAACGCTCGCGACTATGCGGATCGCGAAAAGGTATTCGATCTTTTTGTGAAAGCTGCGCTCCATGGGAGCCTGCTTGATCTGGCGCGTCTGATCGAAAAGACCTTTGGTCAAGGCGCATTCCGCAAGATTGGCTCCTTTCAGGGAGACGGCGAGAGTTTCTTGGCGTACGTCGAATCCCTCTGACATGCTCATCCTCAAGATCGATCCGAAAAAACCCGATCGCGCGCTCCTGGAAAAAGCCGCCGCCGTTTTGAAATCCGGCGGTTTGGTCGTCTATCCGACCGAGACAGCCTACGCGCTCGGTTGCGATCCGCGGAACGCCAAAGCGGTGAAACGATTGTTTGCCGTGAAGGCGCGGGACGCTTCGAAGCCGCTGCCGATGATCGCCGCAAGCGAGGCGATGGCCGCGCGCTTCTTGCGTCTCGATCGGTACGGCCGGATGCTGGCGGAAGTTTTTTGGCCCGGTCCGCTCACGATCGTCGGCGCGTCCCGCCTGCGTTTGGCGCCCGGTGCCGTTTCACGTAAAAAAGAGATCGCCTTGCGCGTCAGCCCGCACCCGGTCGCGCAGGCCTTGTCGCGCGCGCTCGGAAGCCCGATCGTCTCGACCTCCGCCAACCGTTCGGGCCGCACGATCTTGCATGATGCGCCTTCTGTCCTCGCCGATCTCGGCCCGTTGCCCGATCTCCTGCTGGATGCCGGCCCGCTCGCGGCGAAGCGGCCCTCCACGCTCGTTCGCGCCCGGAACGGCATTGTCGAAATCCTGCGCGAAGGCCCGGTCACGGAAACGATGCTCCATCGCGCCTTGATGAGACGCTTGTGACCGCCTTCAAGGACGTCTACGAGCGTTTTCTCGCCGCGCACGCCTCGAAGCCGATGCGTCGCCTGATGTCGGCCACCGCGCTGCTCGATTTCGCGCTCTCGGCCATCAGCCTGTTCGAACCGATTTACCTGTACGCGCTCGGCTGGTCGCTCGCTTCGATCTGCCTTTTCTACTGCGGCGTGTATGTGCTGTCCTTCCTGCTCCTGCCGCTGGGCGCGCGCTTCGCCGGGCGGATCGGTTTCCAGCATTCCGTTTTTTTCAGCACGCCGCTGCTGATCGCCTATTATCTCGCGCTCTATGCCATCCCGAGGCATGTCGGTTTCATTCCGTTCGCGATGGCCGCCTACGCGTTTCAGAAGGTGCTGTATTGGCCGGGCTTCGATGCCGAAATGGCCGCCTTCGGAAACGAGGGGGAACGCGGACGCGAACTCTCGAGCCTGATCAGCCTTTCGAGTTTCGTCACCATCCTCGGCCCGACGTTCGGCGGCGTGCTGCTCGGCGCCTTCGGGTTCCCGGTCGCCTTCGCCCTGACCGGGCTTCTGATGCTGCTCTCGAATATCCCGCTCCTGTCGATGCGGCCGGAGCGCGTGCGCGAGAGCCTGCCGTGGTGGGCGGCCGTGAAGCGCCTGTTCTCCCGCGAGCACCGCCGCTTCCTGATCGCGATGACCGGTTTCGGCGAAGAGGCGATTGCGACGATTCTCTGGCCGATCTTCCTGTACGCCACGCTCAGAAGTTATACGTCGACCGGAGCGCTCGTCTCGTTCTCGATTCTGCTCTCGACGGCCGTGCTGCTCGCGATCGGGCGCCTTTCGGACCTGCAGAGCCGCCATGCCGTGCTGCGGACCGGCTCGTTCTTCACGGCCTTTTCCTGGATCATCCGGCCGTTCCTGCTCGGACCGGCCGGCGTCCTGGCGGGGGATTTCTTCTATCGCGTCGCGCGCGCGCTTTTGGGCGTGCCGCTCACGACGGTCATCTACGAACGCGCCGGCAAGGGACCGCTCATCGAGCGCACGGCGCTCTATGAAATGGGCGTCTATTTCGCCAAGGCGCTGATGCTGTTCGCGGCCGCGGCGCTCTCGTGGCTCCTGCCGGGCAACTATGCCGTCTTCTTCCTGCTGGCCTTCGTCGCGTCGCTGCTTTACGCCGAACTGCCCTGATATGCCGACCCGCCGTTACGGACAGCATTTCCTGACCGACCCGGCCATTGTCCGGCGCATCGTTGAAGCCAGTGGCGTCACCGGGCGGGATGCGGTGCTTGAGATCGGCCCGGGCCGGGGCATCCTGACGCGCGCTCTGGCTTCGGCGGCCGAACGCGTCCTGTCGATCGAAATCGACCGGCGCCTGCATGCCTCGCTCGCGGAGGAAGGTCTGCCGGACAACGTCGAGTTGATGCGCGCCGACGCCTTGTCCGTCGATCCGGCGGAACTTTCGGCCAGGTTGGGAGACCGTTATCTGCTGGTTTCGAATCTTCCCTACGACATCACCGCGCGGACGCTTGAACGTTTCCTTCCCTTGCGGACCGCTCTGGGCGGCGGTCCCGTTTCGCTTACGCTTATGCTGCAAAAGGAGGTGGTGGAGCGGATGACGGCCAAACCGGGCAGCATGAACCGTCTGGCGCTGTTCTGCGGGTATTACGCCGAATGTCGTTTGTTGTTCGGCGTATCGCGGGGCGCGTTCTCGCCTCCGCCCAGGGTCGATTCGTGCGTCGTTCGCCTTGATCTGCGCCGGACGACGCCGCTTTCCGGTCCGGCGGAAGCGCGATTGTTCAAAATGATCGGCCTCGCCTTCGTTTCAAAACGCAGGAAAATCAAGAATCTCCTGGGTGCGATGCTCGGACCGGACCCGGCCGGACGGCTGGCGCGTGCCGGCATCCCGCCCGAGGCCCGCCCCGAAGAAATCAGCCTCAAACAGTGGATGACGCTCGTCGAGACGATGTGATACCATGGGCGCATGCCCGATGATCAGCCGATCACGGACGAACCGCCTCAGGGCCACCGCGCCGGCGCGTGGGTCGTTTTGGTTATGGGGTTGATCGGGCTCGCGCTCGGCATCTATCAGTGGCGCGGATCGTTTGCCGCCGCCTTCGCCCGCACCGGTCCGGCCTTCAAGACGCCGGACCAGGTCGAATCGGATCGCATCGCCGCCCTGAAAACGAAAGACACCGACAGCGACGGGCTGACGGATTACGATGAAACGTACATCTATAAGACCAGCCCGTACCTGAAGGATTCGGATTCCGACGGCATCGCCGACAAAACCGAAATCAATAAAGGCACCGATCCGAACTGCGCCGGCGATCAGTGCGCCGCGCTGAGCGGAACGGCGATCGTTTCCGCGACGACGACCGATCAGGCGACAACCGACGTCGCGGCGCAGATCCTGAATCCGACGCCCGCTCAGATCCGCGCGCTCATGCTCCAGTCCGGCCTGAAGCAGGAAGACTTGGACAAGATCGACGACGCGACGCTGCTCGATCTTTACCGTCAGTCGCTCCAGGAAGTCCAGAACGCGTCCAGCACCGGCGCCACCACCCCTTAAACCCACGCCACGTATGCGCGGCAGGAACCCATTTCGAACTTCCAAGACCTTCGCCAGCCTGCTTTTGACGATCGTACTGGCCGGGACGTTCGGCGTCCTCGTTTCTCCCCGCCCCGCGCGCGCCATTCCCGTGGAAGGCGTCGGTCCCGCCGACGTGGCGGCCGGCGCCGGCGCGGTTTCGTCCGCCGTTTCCAACTCCACGACGGCTGCCAACCAGGTGAAGCAGACCTTCTGGGACGTTTTGAAAATCTCGCTGACGAATACCGCCGCCTTGGCGGTGCTGAACGGCGTTAACTATTTCGCCCAAAAAGTCGCCTACGATACGGCCAACTATGTCGCCTCCGGCGGCCAGGGACAGAAGCCGTTTTTCCATACTGACGGGCTCGGCGATTATCTCACGAACACCGCCAAGGACGCCGCCGCCGACGTGCTCGGCACGCTCAGCCAGGATCCCGCCAGCTTTCAAAAGCTCGGGTTCAACCTGTGCGCTCCGACCGATCCCCGCGTCGCGCTCAACATCAAGATCGGATTCCTGAACGGCTTTCCGGGTTTGACGGGCGGCGTCGGTCCGAAGCCGGTCTGCAGCTGGGACACGCTCTCGCATAACTGGGATCAGTTCCGGCAGCTCGATTCGACCACCGTCTTGAACAACATCGGCGTGATGTTTTCGCCCGGCCAAAGCTCGCTCTCGGCGGCCATCCAGGTCAACAATGCGGCCCTCGACCTGATCGGGAAGAAGCAGCAGGCGGCCATCAACGAATACGTCGCCAACAACGGCTTTCTGGCGAACGTGTCCAAAATCGGCGGCAAGGTGCTGACGCCCGCCGACACTATCAAGCAACAGCTTAACCTTTCGCTGCAGGAAGGCTGGAAGCAGGGCGACAAGACCGTCGCGATCACCGGCAGCGCCTTCGGCAACGCGGCCTTCGGCATCCTGCCGGCCGCGCTCCAGACGTTCACCAACACGTTGGCCGAGCGGATGATGAAGAAAGTTTTCGACAAAGGCCTCATCACGCTGAACTCCATCCTCAACCGCGAATCCGACCAGACGCTCAGCTTCAACGCGCTGCCGTCGCAGGGCGGCCAGGCCGCGGCCGAGCTGGCCAACGCGTCGCTGCTCACGCCGAAAATCCTCTCGATCACCAACTACAACGAGCTGACCGACTTTTCCGCCTGTCCGTACGGCGCGACGCGCGGTCCCAACAACTGCGTGATGGACGGCCAGTTTTTCGCCGGCGTGAACCGCTCCGTGCAGGGCGCCGGTCTGACGGTGCGTCAGGCCATGCAGCAGGGTTTCCTGAATCCCAACTGGCCGCTGCTGCCGCTCGCGCATCCCAAGAACGTGGCGCCCACCTGCTACGCCGAAGCCTATTGCTACAGCAACCTGGTCAAACTGCGCCGGGCCAACATTATTCCGGTCGGCTGGGAGCTGGCCGCCAATTCGCCGTTCAACGATCTCAGCCATCCCGTCACGCTCGGGGAAGCGATGAACGCGTTCGAAGATTGCCCGCGCAACGCCGACGGGTCCCTGGATACCGCGCAGCTGCCCGATCCGCTGCATCCGTGGTGCCACTTGGTCGATCCGGAGTGGGTTCTCAAATATCCCGAAGAGATCTGCCGCCAGCAGGCGCCGGGCCCGACGCTCGTGTCGTCCCAGTCGTCCGTCCGTACGCAGGTCTGCGTCGACGCGGCGTCCTGCATCGCCCAAGATGCTTCTGGCAGCTGCGTCGGCGGCTATGGCTACTGCGTCCGCGACCGCAACGTCTGGAATCTCAACGCCGATTCCTGCCCCGCCCAGTATGCCAGCTGCACGACCTTCGCCCGGGCGACCGGCGGCACCTTCTCATTCCTCTCCAACACGCTCGACAGCGGCGCTTGCAACAGCCAGAACGCCGGCTGCCGGCAGTACAGCCAGTCGCAGAACGCCGTGCCGAACCCGGGTTTCGAAGACGTGCTGAACGGCCAGCCGCGCGACTGGACGCTCGATGCCAACGCGCGCTTCAACCGATCGGGTCTGCTCTCCGCGCGCGGCGCGAATGCCGTCGGCGTGCTGAGCGGAGCACCGGCCAGCGCCCCGGTCTATTCCCTGCAGCCGTCCTCCGAATACGTCCTGTCGGGCGCCGCGCTCCAGGAACAGGCGGCCGCCTCTCCGACCGGCACGATCACGCTGAGCTTCCTGAAGGCCGACGGCACGCCGGTGGCCGGATCGTCGCTCACGACTACCTGTACCGGCCTCGCTGCCGGCGCAGGCGTTTCGCTTTCGATCGCGACGACGCACCTCGGATATCTTTCAGCCGCCTGCCGGGTGACGACGCCGCCCGACACGGCCATGGGCAAGCTGACGCTCAGCAGCAATTCCGGCGCGGCCGGGAACCGCACGTGGTTCGACGATCTCGGCCTGTACGGCGCTTCATTCTCCGCCTCGCCGTACGACGGCCTGACGCTGAACGGCCAGGCTGCGAAGTGCGCCTCCGATCAGGCCGGCTGCACCGATCTGATCCCGGCTTCAGGCGGCACACTCAATCTCGTCCGCAACCCCAGCTTCGAGTCGGCCGCGCCGGCTGGCGGGCCCGCTTTCTGGACGGCCGATGCCGCATTGTATGAACAGGGTACGTTCAAATCGTTCGACGGCGCTTCGGCCATGCGTCTCGGCGCCGCCGCGCTCAGTCAGGACGTGCAGGGCCTGCTCGGCGCCGCCGCCTATGCGTTCTCCGTTTCCAGCAAAGTGGATGGCGCCGGTCCGTCCGGCAGCCCGGTTGCCGTCATCCAGCTGTACGACGCCCTCAACGCGCCGGTTGCGCCGACCAGCGTAAGCGGCTGCGACATCGCGGGTACCGCCATGCGGCTGAGCCTCGCGACCGGCAGCGCCTATGCCCGCAGCGTCTGCGGATTCACCACGCCCGACGGCGCCGCCTTCGCCCGCGTGACCATGACCGCCGCCGGCGGAAGCTCGACGGTTGTTGACGCAACCCAGATGGAACTCGCGGTCCAGGCGACCGACTATCATGACGGCCATGCCGCTTCCTCCAGCCATGTCTACCTGAAAGTTGCGCCCGAAGGTTTGAAGTGCAGCGGACCGGATCAGCCGGCCGCCTGCGCCGGCTATGCCCCGGCCTGCCGCCGCGACGAAGTCGGCTGCAATTCTTACCGCCCCGACGCCGGCGGCATCGCGATTCCGGCCGTCACTTCCGGCGGCGATGCCTGTCCGACCGAATGCGTTGGTTACGATACCTTTAAAGAAGAGCCGTCCAATTTCAACGACGCGCGTTTCCCGCTCTTCCTCGTGCCATCCACCGCCAACAGCTGCGCGGCCAGCGAGTCCGGCTGCGCGGAATTCACCAACGTCCAGAAGCTGGCGCAGGGAGGGGAATCGCGCGAATACTTCAGCTACCTGCGGCTCTGCGCCAAGCCCGATCAGAACTCCGGCACGTTCTATACCTGGGAAGGCAACGATGCCCGTGGCTATCAACTGCGCACCTGGAACTTGCTGAAGAGCAACCTCGCTTCGGTGGCGGGTTCTGCCGATCCAACCGGCGGCAACGCGCCCTGCACCAAGCTCGTCTACGACAACGCGGCCCGGCCGGCCTGCGCCGATGACGCCGCCAGCAGCGCCGCGGCTTCCTGCACCAAGGCCGAGCTGCTCTCGAATCCCGATTGCCGCGAGTTCTACGATGTCGCCGGAAATATCCATTATCGCCTGTATTCCAAGACAGTCGTCGTCAGCGACGCCTGCACCGAATACCGCATCACGGCCGGCACCGAAGGGGAGTGCGGCAGCCATGGCGGCTTGTGGAGGAACGGCGAGTGCCACTATTTCGCCTCTTCGGCCGAAAGCCGCAGCTGCCGCGCCGCCGCGGCCGGTTGCCGCGCCTACTCGGGCAACGCTTCGCGCAACGTTCGCATCGACATGTCGGCCGACTTCGAATCCGGCACGGCCGAAGGCTGGGCGCCGGGCGCCGGCGCGACCGTCCAGAACAGCAACGAATCGGTGACGGCCGGAGGCCATTCGCTCAGGGTCGACAACACCGCGGCGCAGAAAGACGTGGCCGCCAATCTGCAGTCCGGCAAGTCCTACCTGCTGACCTTCTGGGCCAAGGGCTCGGGCGACCTTTCGATCGCTTTCAGCGCCGCCGGCGACCAGCCTTTCACCTACAACCGCCTGTTGGGCGCGAGTGCGCCCCTCGCGCTCGGCACGGAATGGAAGCCGTACCAAGTCGGGCCGGTGTCGGTCGTGCGCGCCCCGGCTTCCGATCCCGCCGATCCGTCGAAAGACGAGCAGCTCCGGTTCGATCTCGCCGGCACGGGCCAGCGCCTCCTCTATCTCGACAACGTCTCCCTGCGCGAGATCACCGACGACCTGTATCTGCTCAAGGACAGCTGGCACACGCCCGCATCCTGCGATCAGACGCCGACCGGCGCCTCTTCACCGCAATACATGCTCGGCTGCAGCGCCTATCACGACCGGTTGAACCGCGCCGTGACGCTCAAATCCTTCGACCGGATCTGCCGTCCCGAAGCGGTCGGTTGTGAGGCGCTCTACGACACGCATCACACCCCGTCGCCTTTCCCGCAAACCTTCAGTGCCATCTGCGCGCTTTCGTCCGCCTGCGTACCTTCCGGCGGAAGCACGACCTGCACCTGCAAAATCGGTGGGCAGGATGTCTGCCAGGTGGCATCCGGCGCCGTCAGCTGCCGGTATGACGTGGACGACGCCGTCTCCGCTTCGCACGTCAGTCCGGAAGGCGATACGGTCCGCATCCCGTCCGACGGCCTGATCTACCTCGTCAACGATTCCAGATACGCCTGCGATGCCGGCGCCGTCGGCTGCACGGCCATGGGCGACAAAACGCTCAATCGCGACCGCACCGCCGTTCAAAGCTGGGCGACAACCTATCTCAAGAACGATCCGGCTTCGTACGCCACGACGCTTTGCAGGAAGTCGGAAGAATTCTGCCAGGCCTACACGCGCACGGCCGACGGTTCGACCGCCTATTTCAAAGACCCCGGCCTCCGCACCTGCGAATTCCGCGACGGCGCGGCCGGAGCCACCGGCTGGTTCAAGAAGGGGACCGATGAAGCGTGTTATCCCGATTACCTTCAGGCCGGCACCCAATACGGGATTTGGAAGAATTCCGACCCGGCCTACGCCGCCTGGGCGGGCGAGTGCCAGCCGCAGTTCGACCGCTGCAAGGAGTTCATCGATCCGCGGGATACCGGCGCGCTGCACCCGAACGGCCAGCCGTACTACGCCATCCTGAACGACCGTCTGGACGCAAAAACCTGCCAGAACCGCGTCAGCCTGACGCAGTCGCCCGCCGGCGCGGACGCCGCTTCGGCCTGCGTGCTCTTCTGGCAGACGGACAATCTCACCAAGACCTACGATTCCGCCGCTTCCTACGCGGCTTCCGACGCGCAGCACGGCGGCTTGGTGAACGCCGTCAGCGCGGCCGGAACGAACGACACCAATATCGTCATCCGCGTGCAGCGCGACCGCCAGTGCGGGGAGTGGCTGGATTGCCGGAGCAGCGAAAACGTCTTCAATCCCACGACCGGCCAATACCAGAACGTCTGCACCGCCTTTGGCCTCTGCGCCCAGTTCGAGCGCGTCGGCAACACGACGCACTGCGTGCGCTACGTCGACAGCCCCTACTCCGGCAAAACGCTGACGGCTCCCGCCTACGCCGCCCGCGAGACCGGCTGGCAGGGAATGGAATACACCGGCTTCGCCATCCCGAACGAATATCCGGTCAACGAGCTGGTCACGGTGGATATTTCCTCCGGTGCCGGCGCGCCCAACCTGCGCCTCGTGCGCACGGGAGGAAATTGCTCCGGCGCGTACGGCTCGTCCTGCGGCCCGGCCGGCGATCCCGGCACCTGCCTCGGTCCGTCCGGGAACCGTCAATGCGTCTACCCGATCGACGATGGGCGCAAAGTCACGTCGGAAGATCAGCTTTCGCAATCCCAGGTCTCGGGCGGTTATCCCGCCGCCGCCTGCCGCGCCTATCCGGATGAAAACGCGCCGTTCCCGTCCAGCGTGGCCGATCCGGCCGGCTGGAATCTTCAGGGCGCCGATTTGAACGCCGGCAATCCCGTCCTGATCGGCCCGTCCCCCGCCTTCGCCGGCGCCAACGTCTGCCAACGCCGCCTCGTGAACGGCGTCGAGGTGTCGAATTGCGAGTGCAATTACCTGAAGGTGCAGTACGGCTCGGGCGCCAAGTACTTCCCGGCCGCCGACTCGGACATTCCGTCGGGCTTCTGCAGCTCTGGAGCCTTCGATGGGTACGAGTGCGATCCGCTCGCGACCGGCGCCCGCACCAAGGACAACCTCTCCTGTTGCAGCCAGACGTCGGGGTCGAACGGCCTCACGCCGGTCGGGAACGGCTGTGACGACGGGGCGCAGTGCACGCGCCTCTCGAAGATCGACCGCGTCGTCGGCTACGAGGGCCAGTGCCTCGAGCGCGATTACACCACGCCGATCAACAACCGCAGCGACGAATACGCCTGCGCCACCTGGCGGCCGGTCGGGCTGATCGGCGGCTCGCGCGACATCTACAATCAAAACCAGAGCGCCGGCTATTTCGCCGTCTCGGACCGCCGCTTCTACTGCGTCGGCCGGCAGGACGCCTGGGCCCTTCAGTTCAGCATCAACCCGAGCGACGGTTCCCAGAGCGACTTCGCAACGCCCGGCCCGGGCCCGCTCGAGCAGCTGACCAATAATTACTTCGGTCCCGGCCTCGTCACCAACGGCAATCCGCGGCGCGTGCTTTCGCAAAACGTGACGTGCGGAGACAACGATCAGGTGCCGGCGGGGGACTGGTGCATCTGGCCGACGACCGCCACCAAGTCGATCCAGACGCAGCTCGACAACAACAATCCGCCGCAGACGGTTTCGTGCAACCCGGCGCAGAACCAGTTCCCGGGGAACTCGAATCCGGCCTGCAGCGGCGGCTACACCTGCCTGTCGGTCAACGGCAGCAACGTCTGCGGACGGGAGAACCGGAGCATCGACGCCAATGCGATCGGCATTCTCGGCTGCTACGAAGTCGCCGACGAGGGTTCGTTTAACCAAACCTTCATCGAGTATCCGTACGTCGGCCCGGCCCTCTACCGACAGCAGCTGGCCAGCATCTACTTCCAGATGACGAACGCCGTCTATAGGGAGGGCATCGGCCTCGATAACCTCCCCACCAATCCTCTGAATGACGTGACGCAGGAGTGCAACGACGACAACGATGACAGCAACGTGGCCGACCGCGACATCGCCAATTCCCACAGGGACGTCACCGTCGCAGATCTCACCCAGCCGCTGCTCGATTCCAACGGCGTGCCGGTCTACAAGGACGGCATCCCGCAGTTCGCCGACAACACCCAGTCGCACAAGAGCCTGTTCTATCTCGATGAGAAGAACGGCTGGAAGATCGACGTTTCGAACGGCGGCGGCGTGATCCTCCTGTCGGCTTCGTTCGACCAGAACGGCCTGCTGAAGTCCGTCCGCGTGGCGGCCGACGACCGCGACGATTCCGGCACCTTCGGCATCAACCGCATGGGCTTCGTCTTCCGGCCCGGCTGCCAGGAAATCGCCCAGGTCGACCAGGCGGGAGAGTTCGGTGCGACGCAGAGCTTCACCAACATCGTGAACGCCTACCGGACGTTCGATCCTTCGATCGTCGGCTTCCCGCCCAAGGACGTCTACGACCAGGCGTGGGCGCTCGAGAACGCCTGCCGGCCTTTCGGTGCCGTCGGCTCGATTTCCGAAGCGCCGCCGCAGAAGCCGTGGACGTACGCCATCTCGCGCGGCGCGAGCGACGTCGCCCAATGCACGGTCGCCGACTACGACAAAGCCGCCACCTACCGGCTCGAATCGCCCGAAACGCTTTCGTCGTCGAGCGAGCGGAATGCCACATACCAAACGCTCCGGAGGCTGTTCCGCCGCATTACCGGCCTCTGGCAATACGTCCACCTCAAGCCCGAAGGCGGCGGCGGCACCTATCAGCCCGACCCCGGTCAGTTGTATGACGAACGGGACATCGTCGATCCGACCTCACTCACGCTCCGTACGTCGCTCGGCAGTCTGGCAAACAACCGGATGTGGCAGCCACCGCGCATCGCCGCGGTCGATCTCGCTTCCTGCGACGCGGGCAAGACCTGCAAAACGGCGCGACTCGACGACCTGACGGTCAACGGCCGGACGGACGGCGCAATTCCCGGCGCCGACGGCACCATGAGCGTCACGGCCAAATTCTTCGCCTGGGCTTCGCACAACGCCATGCCGATCCTCCAGCGCACCGTGCTGTGGGGCGACTTGGCTTCGGCCGAACCGCCCGCCAAGGGCTGGTACAAGAACCAGAAGCCGTTCTGCTCGCCGGATACGTCCGACACCAACGCGATCGGCGAATGCCAGTTCCTGCCGGGCCTGACGTGCAGCGCCGACAGCGACTGTCCGGCCAGGACGGGCACCTGCCAGAAGACCGTCAACGCCTTCGGCAATACGCCGGGAGCCTGCAACGTGGGCGCCTACCAGTTCGATCACACCTACACCTGCAGCTTCAGCGACCTGCAGCGCCTGCCGAAGTGCGTCGATGTCGGCGGCCTGGCGACCAATGCGCCGTGCTACCGCCTGACCGGTTCCAGCCCGGCCTGCATCTACCGCCCGAAAGTGCAGATCACCGATAACTGGGGTTGGTGCAACTGCAGCGGTTCGGGCTGCCGCGTGGCCGGAGGCGCCTACGGGGGAGCCTGCGCGGCCGCGAACCCTCCGGCCGATGCCAGGCCCTGGACCGAGTTCGCGGGAGAAATCGATCTTCAGCCGTCCGTTCCGGACGCGCAGGCCTTCCTCTCGACCGGACCGTAATATGCCGTTCTTCCGACGCGTCGCGGAAAAATTCAGGGCTTTCCGTCTGTACAAGGCGGTTCTGCCGGGCGGACTGCTCATGGCCGGCGGGCTGTTGGTGGCGTTCGTGATTCCCGCGACGGCGCATGCCTGCGGCCTTACGGACGTCGAGTGCATCATCTCCACGATCGTCATCAAGCTTTTCCAGCTTCTGACCGCCCTGATGGGTTACCTGCTCATCATGGAGGTCGACGCCCTCATCCGCGTGGCGACCTACGCCAACTTCGTGTCGCCCGGGCCGACGGCGGTGCAGCTCGGCTGGATCGTGGCGCGCGATCTGGCCAACATGTTCTTCATTGTCTTCCTGCTGGTCATCGCCTTCGACACGATCATCCAGGGCGGCGACGCCAAATACGCCTACCGCCAAAATCTCCAGAAGATGCTGATCATGGCGGTCGTCATCAATTTCTCGAAGACGATCTGCGGTCTGTTCATCGACCTGAGCCAGGTGCTGATGCTGACGTTCGTGAACGGCTTCAAGGAAGCGGCGGCCGGCAATTTCCTGTCGGCCTTCCAGATCCAGAAGCTGCTCAACCTGGCCGAAGGCACCACCGACCCGAACTTCGGACTGGTGCTGGCGATGATGCTGGCGTTCGTGCTGGCGGCCGTGGCCGCCTGCGTCGTGCTCGTCATGCTCGTCATGATGACGTTCCGCATCGTCATGCTCTGGGTGCTGGTGATCCTCTCGCCGATCGCCTTCCTGACGGGCTCTTTCCCGCTGGGCAGCAACTATTACGCCCAGTGGTGGTCGGAGATGAAGAAGTACCTGAGCAGCGGCCCGACCATCGCTTTCTTCCTGTGGCTCGCGCTGGCCAGCGCCCAGAAGACGCCGGGCGGCTTGGCCAACGAGCAATATGACGGCGGCGGCGGCTTCTCCAAACAGACGACGGCTTCCGCCGGCGAGACGCAGACCGCACAGAATTTCCAGGGCTACGCCATCCCTTCGGAAGCGGGACGGGCCGATACGATCCTGAGCCTCGTGATCGTCACCTGCATCATGTTCGCCGGATTGAAAGCCGCGGCCGAAGCGGGCGTGGCCGGTTCCGGTTTCGCCAAAACCGTCCGAGGCAAGGTCGAGGGCGCGCTGAAGCGCACCGCCATGGCGCCGGTCGGCATGGCCAGCGGGGCGTTCCAGAGCGTCGGCGGTCGCGCGATGAATCGCGCCGGTGCAGGGCTGGCCAACATTCCGTACGTACGCCGGATCCCGATCGTCGGCGGGGCGCTCGGTGCCATCGGCCGTCGTATGTCGGCGACCGGAGAAAAACTCGAGGAGAGCCGCCGTCAGGAGACCGAAAAGCGCTGGGCGGGTTCGGCCAAGGAGCTGGCGAAATACAGTCCGACGCAGTTCGCTTCGAAGACCCGCATGATCGGAGCGACGGACGCCCAGAAACTGGAAACGATCGACGCGATGGTTGATCGGCCCGAGGCGCTGGCGGCTTCCAAGAAGAGCGGCTTGGCCAAAAAACTGCTGGGCGAGAAGGACAGCATGATCAAAAAAGACCCGTCTCGGAGAGCCGCCTTCGAAAAGCTCGAGAAGGCCGCCTGGGACCAGATCGAAGATCCGAACGCCCGGAAAGCGGTCTTGGGCAGGATGAACGAGGAGGATGTCGGCAAGTACGTCGGCGCCGGTCAGATCAGCGACGAGGTCTTCCGTTCGCTGAGCAGGGGTGCGGCCGTCGGGCAGCTCACCAACGGCAAGGACGACAAGAAGGCCGCGATCATGGGGGCCCTCAGCAATTTGAACGCGACGGGCAGCCTTGAAGCGGCCCTGAAGGAAAAGCGCATGAACTTTTCCGACATTCCGGCCGAGGCGTACGCGCATGCGGCGCTTTCCGGCACGGGACTCAAGAAGAGCGCCCTCACCGCCGCCGAGAAAGACCCTGCCCTGATGAAGCGCTTCGCCGACGATCCGAAGATGCGCGACGTGCTGTCATCGACCGCGCGGGATAATTTCAATGCCGCGGCGACGGATATCGATAAAGTCCAGAGCCTCAAGACCATGTCGATGCTTGGAGAAGCCAAACCGGCGGATTATGGCACCGCTCCGGCCGGAAGCCCGCCTGGCACCCCGAGCGCGCTCGAAGAGGCGGCGGGACAGCTTTCCATCAGGGAACTCAACGAGATGGAGCGCAACACTCCGACCGACAGTCCGGCGGCTCTGGCCAGCCTCGAGCGGACCATTACTGCGGCACTCAAGAACGGTCCGAGCGAGCTGGCTCAGGCGATCCTGCGCAGCCCGACGCTTTCCCAGCGCGTGCCTTTGAGCGACGCAAGGGCCGCAGAAAAGGCCACGCCCGGCTTCACCGGCAGCGTCACCAGCGCTGCCAATGCCTCGATGGCCAATCTCGATCGTCAGCGCAAGGCTGCAGCGCCCGCCGCCGCCGCTGCCCTCGCTGCACAGATCAGCGATCTGGACACGGCCCTGAAGGGTCTCAAGACCGCGGCCCAGGACCTTTCCACGGCGGAGGAACACGTCGTCACCCTGCGGGAGAATTATGACGAAGCGAAAAAGTCCGGCACACCCGCTCTCGCGGCGTCAATTGCCAGTACTTTGAAGACCGCCATGAGAGACGCGAGTGCAAAACGGGCGCTGGTGGCAGCAGCCAACCGCGACGTGAAATCCAAGAGCTAAGCCGGTAACCTTCTAATGGATCTCCTCCAGAAAATCCGAAATCTTCCGGAGCCGGTCCAGGATTACCTGTACGGCGAGGGCTTAGTGCAGGCCAACGGCCAGGTCTTCGAAAGAAACGCGCTGGATTTCGACCGGCAACGGGCGCTGCTCCTGTTGCTGCAGCGCATTCTGGTCCGTGAAGTTCCGATCGCAGATCTTGAGCGTACATCGGGTGAGATCCTTGGCGGCGACGGCGAAAAGGCGAAGGCGCTGGCGCGCGACATTGCCGGCTATTGCCTGCTGCCGCTTGACCGCTGGCTTGGCGACGTTTCCGGTTTCGTGCGCCGTCTCGGCGGACGTCTGGAAGACTATCCGGCTGACCGCATCCAAATCGTTGAAAAAACGCGCGAAGAGGCGGTTGCGGACGTCGTCAAAGCGGAAGAAGACGTCACGCACGCCACCGACCGCATCAAAGAACGTCTGGAGGACGTGCTGACCTCTTTCCTGGCCGGCGTACGCACCGAGGCGCAGGCCTTCGAAACGCTGACCCGCCCGGAAAAGATCGGCGGCGCCGGACTCGATCCGGAAGCGGCCCGGCGCGTGCTGGAAGACGCGAAAGACGAGGCCAAGGCGGTGATCATCACCAGCCAGGCGGTCGGCGCGCCGGTCCCGGCGGCATCGCCTGCGCTTCCTGCCCCCTCCGACGTCCAGGCTCCGGCGCCGCCCACCGCGCCGCCCGAGGATTTCGTGACCTTCACTCCGGAAGACGAGAAAGAAATCGCGCGCATCAAAAAGGATGTGCTGCCGGCCAAGGGCGCGGACAAGGCCGATGAGACGGCTCGGAAGCTTGAAGCGTCCATTCAGGAAATCTACCTGGCCTCCGGCCTCAAAACCGACGATGAAGCGATGGAGAAACGCCTCAAGACCGTCATCGGCAACCGTCTGCGCGACGTACGCGATCAGATGGAGACGCTCGAAACGCTCGTCCAGCCGAAAGAGCTCGGCGGTTTAGGCCTCGGCCAGGATGCCGCCCGCGCGCTTCTGAATGCCATCCAGGCCAGGCTGCATGAGGTGCATGAGACGCATGCCCGGCAGGTGAATGCGCAAAAAGCGGAATGGGTCGAAACCGAACGCGCCAAAGAGGCAGCAGCGCCCGTCAGGGAAGCGGATGCGCACAAGGCGGAGCTCGAACAGCTCTTCCAGAGCATCGTCGCCAAATCGGCCAAAGCGCGTGCCAAGGCGGCGGAGCCGCTTCCCATCCTTCCGAAACGCTCCGTGCCGCCCCCATCGAATTTGCCGACGACGACTGCGAACCCGGTGCCGCCCGAGATGCGCCCGCTCGTTGCGCTCCCCGCTCCGGTCCCCGCCGCGATTGTCGGAGGCGTCGCACTTCCGGTCGCTCCGATCACGATCGTTCGCCCTGCCCCGGCCGCCTCGGTGCCGGAAGCCCGTCCGAAGATGGAAGACGTCAAAGCCCCTCCCAAGCTGACCGGTCCGGTCGAAGAGCTGCGGGCCATCACCGTGGTGGATTTCCGCCGCCTCTCGAAGGATCCGAAGGAAGCCTGTCTCAAGATCAGGGATAAAATCGATCTCCTGGCCGAGCAGTCCTACACCCGGCGCAGCGAGGGGATCGTCGCCTGGACCGCCTCGGAAGTCGTGCGCACCTATCTGGGCATCATGCGCGAGGGCCTGAACGGCACGCCGCCCGCCGAGGCGACCGCCGCCCGCAAAGCCTCGGGCCAGCCGTATCTTGAGCCGGAGGAGTTCCAGGCCGTGGCCGAACTCAGCAGACAGCTGCGGTATTAGATGATAGAATGAGGCCATGCCCCAGTTCGTCGTTCCGCAATTCATTGACGTCGAGGATAAAATCCTCGGGCCGGTCACGACCCGCCAGTTCGCGATCATGATGGTCGACGCGCTGCTGATGTTCATCGTCTACAAGCTGTTGGCACTGGCGTACGCCATCATCACGGACGCGCTGCTGCTCGGTGCCGGCCTGACGCTGGCTTTCGTGCGCGTCAACGGCCAACCGTTCCATTATTTCCTGCTGAACGTGATACAGACCTGGCGGCGGCCGGTAATCCGCGTCTGGAACAAGGAACTTTCCGACGCAGAGATCATCGCGCTTTCGAAGGTGGACGTGCCTCCGCCGCCTCCCGTCAGGCCGCACAAGGAGGCACCGACGACCTCGCGCCTGTCGGAATTGGCGCTGATCGTCAATACCGGCGGCGTCTACCAACCGGAAGAGTAACCGCCTTGGGAACCCGCCTATGGCCGCCCAAACGCTGATGCAAAGCAAAAAGCTCGCCGGGGCGAAGCCCGCCCGCTCGACCCAGCAGTTTTTGGACGTTTCCGAAATTCGGGAGGATGTCGTCATCATGAAGGATGGCACCATGCGTGTCGTGCTGCTGGTTTCGAGCATCAACTTTTCGCTGAAGTCGGAGGACGAGCAGGAAGCCATCATCCAGGGCTACATCAGCTTCCTGAACTCCCTCGATTCGCCGGTGCAGATCCTGGTCCAGTCGCGCAAGCTCGATATCGACGGCTACCTGAACCGCCTCAAGGAACAGGAAAAGATCCAGGAGAACGACCTGCTCCGCAATCAGATCGTCGATTACCGCCAGTTCGTGAAGGAACTGGTCGAGCTTGGCGAGATCATGCAGAAGAAGTTTTTCATCGTCGTTCCCTATAATCCGGCTTCGTCGAAGCGCAAAGGCTTCTTCGCCCGCCTGAGCGAAGTGCTTTCGCCGCTGGTGTCCGCCCGCCTACGGGAGGAACAGTTCCGCCAGCGCAAGAAAGACCTGATGATCAAGGTCGACGGGGTGCGTGCCAGCCTGAACTCCATGAGCCTGATGAGCGCGATGCTCGACACGCAGGGCCTGATCGAACTCTATTACACGGCCTATAACCCGCAGATGATCCGGACGCAGAAGCTCGAGCCGGTCGGCAATCTGCGTCTCGAATAGCCGCTATGGCCTTCGATCCCGCCGCCGCACAACCCCGTTCCAAAACGGCCGCCCAGGCCAAACCGAAGCTGACTCCGGCTGAACGGCAGCGTTTGGCGCAGGAAGAGCGCATCAAGCTGGAGGAGGAGCGCACCTACCGCAAAGGCATCGTCACCATCCGCGACTTGATCGCGCCAGCCGCCATGGAGGTCAAGCCGAACCACGTCCGGCTCGGCGACCTGTATGTCCGGACGGTCTTCGTCATCACCTATCCGCGCTACCTCACGCTCGGCTGGTTCACGCCGATCATCAATTTCTCGGCGACGATGGACGTCAGCCTGTTCTTCTATCCCGTCCAGCCGGAAATCATCCTGAAGCAGCTCAAAAACAAGGTCGGCGTGCTCGAAGCGCAGATCATGGGCGACGCCGAGAAGGGCGCGGCCCGCGATCCGCTGCGCGAAACCGCCCTGCGCGACATCGAGAAGCTGCGCGACGACCTGACGCAGGGGATCGAGCATTTCTTCCAGTTCGCCCTGTACGTCACGCTCTACGCCGAATCGGAAAAGCAGCTCGACGATCTCACCAACCAGGTCGAAGGCATGTTCGGCTCGAAGCTGATTTACACCAAGCGCGTGCTCTACCAGGCCGAGCAGGGCCTCAACTCGACGCTGCCGGCCGGCAACGACGAGCTGATGATCACCTTCAACATGAACACCAGCCCGATCGCTTCGGGCTTCCCGTTCGTCTCGGCCGACCTGACATCCGACAACGGCATCCTCTACGGCATCAACCGCCACAACAACAGCCTGATCCTCTTCGATCGCTTCTCTCTCCAGAACGCCAACGCCGTGGTCTTCGCCACCTCCGGCGCCGGCAAGAGCTATGCCGTCAAGCTCGAAGTGCTGCGCTCGCTCATGATGGGCACGGAGCTGATCATCATCGACCCGGAGATGGAATACAAACACCTCTCGGAAGCGGTCGGCGGCACCTACATCAACATCTCGCTGGCTTCGGATTCGAAACTCAACATCTTCGACCTGCCCCGTCCGGTCGGGGAGGAAGTCCGCGCCGAGGACATCATCCGTTCGGCCGTCATCGCCGTGAAGGGCCTGATGCGCATCATGTTCGGCGACATCACCACGCCCGAGGACGCCATCATCGACCGGGCGCTGCTCGAAACCTACGCCAAGAAGGACATCGTCCCGGGTGTCGATCTCAAGACGGCCGAGCCGCCGACCCTTTCCGATTTCCAGCAGGTGCTCGAGGGCATCACCGGCACCGACAACCTGCAGATCAAGCTGCGCAAGTTCACCGAGGGCACCTTCGCCGGGCTGCTCAACTCGCCGACGACCGTCGAATTGGACAACAAGCTGGTGGTCTTCAGCGTCCGGGATCTCGAGGACGAGCTCCGTCCGATGGCCGTCTATGCCATCGTCAACTACATCTGGAACGTCGTGCGTTCCGAGCGCAAAAAACGCGTCCTGGTGATCGACGAAGCCTGGTGGCTGATGCAGCACGACGACTCCGCAAAATTCATCTTCGCGCTGGTCAAGCGCTGCCGCAAATATTTCCTGGGCGTCACGACCATCACCCAGGACGTCAACGATTTCCTGCGTTCGCCCTATGGCCAGGCGATCGTCACCAACTCGTCGATCCAGCTGCTCATGAAGCAGTCTCCGGCGGCCATCGACCTGATCCAAAAAACCTTCCTGCTGACCGAAGGGGAAAAGTTCCTGCTGCTCGAGGCCGGCGTCGGCGAGGGGATTTTCTTCGCCGGCCCCCGGCATGCCGCCATCAAGGTGGTGGCCTCTTACGCCGAAGATCAGCTCATCACCTCCGATCCCCGCCAGCTGCTCGAGATCGAAAACGCCAAGAAGGAGCTCGAGAAACAGCTTCTGGCCGGCGCGGAAATCAAACCCACCTGAACCCTATGACTCCACGAAGACGCGCCATGGTGATCGTCGTGCTGGGCCTGCTGCTTGTCGCGCTGCTCGCCGTCGCCATTTTCCTGATCCTCAGGCTTCGGAAGCCCGGGCCGAAAGCGGCCGTGACGCCGCCGGTCGGAACGGCCGCGACACAGACGACGCCAGCCGCCGCCATTCCGAACCCGCTCGCGCCGGCCGTTGTTCAGGCGCCTGCCGGACGTACGGCCGCCGCACAGATTGCCGAACTCTTTGCCGAGCGTTACGGCAGCTATTCGAACCAGGGCAGCTATCAGAATCTGCAGGATCTGCTGCCGGTCATGACGCCGCGCTATCGGACCGAAACGCAGGCCTACCTGGCCTCGGTTCCGCCTTCGTCGGGCACGGCCTACGAGGGCGTGACCAGCCAGAAAATTTCTACGGACGTGCGCACCTTCGACGATGCCGCAGGCACGGCGGTGATCGCCGTCATGCTCCAACAGCAGAAGGCGGTCGGCAATTCGGCCGGCGCGGCCGTGAGCTACCGCTCTCTCAAGATGACGCTGAAGAAAATCGGGAAGGAGTGGAAAGTCGATTCGGCCGCCTGGGAGAATTGAGCCGGGCTCCGTTGACAGCCCGCGGCTCTTTCGGCTAGGACGCGTCCGTATGTGGGCGCGTTTTTTGGATTTCCTGTTTCCGCTTGAATGTCTGGCCTGCGGCGCGGCCGGCGCGCATTGCTGCCCGTCCTGCCTGGCCGGCGTGCCCCTGTCGCCCAGGAGTTTCGAGATATCCGGACTGCGCGCCTACGCCGCCTATGCTTATGCCCAACCGATCGTCCGGCGCCTGATCCACGATCTCAAATACGAAGGCTGGACGGTTGCGGCAGAACCGCTCGGGGCGCTCGTACGCCGCTGGGCCCGTACGCACAGCGGTGTCTTCGGGAAAGAAACGTTGCTTGTGCCGGTGCCGCTTTCGGCCCGGAAAGCGCATGCGCGCGGGTTCAATCAGGCGTCGCACATCGCGGAAGCGCTCGGCGCGGTTTTGAAGCTGTCGGTCGAAGAGCGACTGATCACGCGTGTTCGCGAAACCAAGCCGCAAACCGGCGTTTTGGACCGGGGGCGCAACATGGCCGGGGCGTTTCTGGCCCGGGTGCCGCGCCGCCTGCGTTCCCGGACGTTCGTGCTGGTCGACGACGTCTGGACGACCGGTTCGACGATGGCCGAATGCGCCCGCGCGCTCCGCGCGGCCGGCGCCTCCGATGTGCGCGGTTTTGCGCTGGCATGGGGGAATTTCCGGCAGGGTATTGACAGGAAATCTGGACCGGTATAGGATCGTCGGGCACGACGCTCAACGTCCTATATAGAGGAGGGGTTTCATGGGTCTCACGAAAGTGACGCTTTCGCCGTTGCATGTCGTTACGCCGTTTCACGAAGGGTTCTTTCATACGGACGGTCAGCCTTCTATCGTCGGCCGCATCATCCGGGGTATCTCTGAAACAGGCCAGCCGCTCGGTGTCTTTTTGGCATGTGGGCAGCAGGACCGGCCTCAGGCGCTTTACAGCCATCCGACGCTGTTCAAGGATAACGTCAAGCTCGCCGAGCGCACCAACGGTTGGGTCGAAGTCGGCCTGAATCGCGATAACCGGACTTTCCGCATGCGGGCATATGCTCCCGACAGCGGATCGTCCGTCGGTCATGAGGTCGAGGCGCCCGCGCATGCCTTGGCTTCGGTCTCGATCGATATGCTCTTTGATTGCTGGAAGACGCTGGCAGAGCGTGCCGGACGCTGCCGTACCGGCTGCAAGGGTGCCGCGGCCCGTCAGCTTGAGTTCCGAGACGCGGTCTTCATCAAGGATGGCGGCCTCCTACAGGCACTCTGCGTGCCTTGCTACCGTGCGGCCCTCGCAAGGTTCCCGAGTCTCGCAGAATGCGTGGTCATCGATGGCCGCAACGTACCGGTGAATACGCCGGTCGCCTGCTTCTGAGGACGAGTCTCCTGACGCCGCCGCTTCGCCCGGACGGCGTTTTTCTTTCCACCAAAAACCGGAGCCTTGGCTCCGGTCGGTGTCCAAGATCAATAACCCGGCGCAGGCGCGGTCGGTCTGGGGGAGGGAGTCGGTGCGCTCGGCGCCCCCGGACACGGGGCGAATTCGCAGTTCGGCGGCTGTCGGCCGACAGACGACCCGTCAGGGCAGAGCTTCGCCTCCATCGTGCAGTACTTTCCGCCCGGCGGCGTGCCGGTTGCCCCGAGGCCCGTGTCGAGCGGCGCCGGAGCCATCTGCGGGCGTGAAAACGCATACATCATCAGCGTCAGCACGATGAGGAGTACCGCTCCGATAATGATCGCCAGCACGAAGTTTCGATTTTGAGGCATAAACACAGGTCAGGTATCGTTACGGGTAACGACGCCGTCCGGAGACGAAACTTACACAGACTCTTTTCATTACTGTCGGACATGGTAGGCTGACGGTGCGTTCTTGCGAGCCTGGCGAGCAAGCGACGCGGAGGGGTGGCCGAGCGGTTGAAGGCAGCGGTCTTGAAAACCGCCAGGGCGCAAGCCCTCGTGAGTTCGAATCTCACCCCCTCCGCCAATCGATTTTCATCGTACCTATGGATAAATTTCCCAAGACACCGTTCGACTCGTCCGCGGAGGCGCCACAGTCCGAAAGGCCGGCCCTTTCGAGAGAAGAATTCGACGATCATTGGAAGCAGGAAGAAAAGTCCTGGAACATGCGGCGCCTCATGGACAAGAAGGCGTGGAAGGCGGCGACGAGCGCGATCCTGCACCCCGACGACGTCCGTGGCTGGGAGCCCCAGACGCGGGCGGCATGCGCCGAATCGCTCGGCCGCGTCTTCGCCTCCACGGGCAGCTCGGCCTGGTCCTATCAGGCCCTGCCTTTCAAGCGCGAGCAATCCGAAAGCGAATATCGAAGGCTTGCTTCGCGACTCCCGAAAGACGATGCTGGAAGGGCGGAGGGCCATCTGCGGCTCTGCGCCATGCTGATGGCGCATCAGAAGGATACGAACACGACGGGCGATCTTCGGCAGCTGCTCGAAAAAGAAATCGATGCGGCCGAGGAAGCCTATCGGACCGACGGCGATGCCGAAACGGCCCTCTTGCTGACGAATCCTTTCCGCCTCGCTCCCGGACAGGCCCTCTTCCGGTTCGATGAAGAAAAGAAGGCGATCGTCCCCGTCACCATCATGGATATCGAACCCGGGATCGACGGCGCCGTCATCGTCGACGACGAGATCTACGGCCTGCAGGAGTTCAACGGCCTGCTGTCGAAAGGCGATCTTATGCAGCCCGACGCCGATAACGTCTTCGGCGGTCGCGGGATGCTGGAAAGCGTGTTCGCTCCATATGGGGTCGGGCAGGAGATCGACGTGGATACGACGCTGCCGCTCTCTGACAGGCCTACGCATGAGAAGATGCTCGTCATCGGCTCGAACCGCGAGGAACTCGAGGAGAAATACGGGGCCGCCTGGATGTCGTTCGCGGCACGGGAACGCGACATCTTCTTTCTCGATATCCGCGGCTCTGGCAATCGCGTCGGCAAAGGCATCGAATACCGCCAACTCCGGCTGTTCAAAGGAAAATGATCCTGCCCGTGGTAAAATAGCGTCATATGCATATCGACCTTCTCGCTGTCCTCGTCGCGTCCGTCGCCCCATTCGAGATGCCTAATGAGACAGGATACGATATGCTCAGCTCAAAAAAGCCCCAAGGCGTATGTTTTCCATCTTCCTTCTGCTGATCGGCATGGCCGCCTTCGCGAGCGGAATCCGGATGCTGTCCGCTGGACGGCGCGTGCGCGCCTGGCCGGTCGTTCCGGGACGGGTCATCGAAAAAAGCGTCGGACCTTCGACGACGACGGGGGCGTCCCGGCCGGGACGCTACTACGAGCCGCGCCTGACGTATTCCTACACCGTCGATGGCAAAACGTATGTCGGACAGCGCATCGGCTTGGTGACGGCCGCATACGATGAGGGGAAGGCCAGGCGGATCGTCTCCGATTTTCCGGAAAGCGTGACGGTGCATTACAATCCCCGCGATCCCGGGGACGCTTGCCTGCAGCGCCCGCCCTTCGTTCTGGCGTTGATCGCGCTGCTGACGGGAGCGATCTGCCTCTGTGCGGGCATCGGATCGCTTTTTGTGAAACAGGCATAAATGACCGCGTTTCATTGATCACCCCATGCGTTCAAAGAAAACCGTTGTCATCGTCCTGTTGATCGCGGCCGCATTGGCGGCGATCGCTCTCCTGCGTCTGGAGTTCGGAACCCATGCCATCGCCAGATGGTACGACCGCTGGATTTTGGGCGGCCGGAATCATTACCTGACGTGCCCGCAGTTGCCCAGCCTGGCGGAGGTGGATCGGGTCGTGCAGGCGCACCGGGACGACGTGGAGCAGATCATCACGCGCGTCGGACAAAAATATCGCAACGCCGAGGTCGTGCCGCTCTGGAAAGGCCGCAGCGTGACGGATGGCGAGAGATCCTACGTCACGTTTTCATGGGGCGAGCCCTTTCCCGCCTGTCAGAACACCGGCAGGGGAGATATCGAAATCGATTACCCTGCCCGCAAGGATCGGGTCATGATCGAACAGATCATCGGCAGCGACACGTTTTTCGGCATCCCGTACCGGTTGAAGAACATCTAGCGGACATCCGTAAAATCCCAGAAAATAAACGATCCCCGGGGAGAGGATCGGTTGAAGCGCGCCGGGATCAGATCGGCATGGTGCAGTCGATCGGGCAGTTCCCGAAGTTTTCGGGAAACAGGCACAGGTGATCCCCGCAATGACAGTCGGCATAACAGCTGAGCGCATCCTCGTAGGGACGTTCGCATACGTTATTGCCGCATACATGGCAGTCCTTCGGACAGTCCGCTGCGGATTCATAAGGGGACTCGCAGACGTCATTGCCGCATGCGTGGCAGTCATCGCGGCAGCTTGCCGCCGTTTCACCCTTGAAATCTTCGCAGTTCCCGTCTCCGCAGACGGGCGGGGCGCAATCGAACGGACAGGTGACCGGCGTTTCCGGACCCGTGCAGGTGCGGTCGCCGCACTCCCACGGCACGGCATCCGGCATGGGACTGGCCGCATCGGGAGGGCAACTGTTGCTGCAGCTCCATGCCATCGCCGCGCCAATGACGACCAGAGAAACCAGGAAACTCCGCATTCCGCCTCGCTTTCCCGCGCCCTTCTGCGCGGTTGACCTGAAACTATCATTTTTGGATGAGGCGGTCAATGCGGCTGTGCTCAGCCTGGCGCCCGTGCATAAAAAACAGCCGCGCACGCGATGTGCACGGCAGAAACGGTCCGGTTGTTTCGGAGCGATGATCCCGCGTTACTAGAGGGCCTGGAGGAATGCCAGAAGGTCGGCGCGTTCCCCCTCCGTGAACCCGATATGGAAACGCTCTTCATAAAAGTCAATGACCGCATCGAGATCCGCAGCGAAACCGTTGTGGAAGTACGGCGCGCGCGCGGCCAAGCTCCGGAGGATCGGTCCCTTGAAGCGGCCGATATGCTTCCATAGTCCACTGATCATGGCACGGCCCGGGTCGGTGACCTGAACGGTTTCACCCGTGGTCTTGTTGCGCAGCGTGTAGAGCGGCATATCGGGAGTGCGGCGCGAGGCGTCGACCAAGCCGATGTTGAGCGGCGCGACCACCGAGTGGTTGCCGGCGTTGGGCGTGTCGTGGCAGGACGTGCAGGTGCCGACCAGCACCGCGGGATTGCCGAAAGCGGCTTCGTCGTTGATGCCCGATACGCCAACGATCGAGATCGGCTTGGTATTGAACAGCAACTGGCCACGCGCGATCGCCTGACGGGCCCGCTCGCTTCTCGGTGTGGGGCCGCTGGCGTTCGTCCACGGATCGTAGATGGTGAAGACGAACGGCGTGAACGGGTTCCCGGTCTGGCTGTCGCCGAAGTTGTCGTTGATGCCGATGTAGAACGGCTGCGCCAGTATCGCTTCCGGTCCGCCCTGCGCGCCGGCCGAACGAAGATCGCCGGCTTTCCGGTCGGAGACCTGCGCGGTCGCCAGCGCGAGTTCGAATTGGACGATGGCGGTGCGCGTGGCGGTGCTGAGAGGGGCACCCTGTGCGTGTCCGGTGACCGCGTCGCTCGACTGGGTCGCCAGATCGTCCGCGATCGGCTTACCCGGCACGGTTTCGCGACCGTCCCACATCACGGTACTCAGGAACTTGAGGTTCGTAGTCGGCAGCGGCCGACGGAAGAACGAGAGCTCGCTGGCGCTGGCGAAGCCGTAGGGATCGTCGACGGCGACAAGCTCGAATTCGGCGGTCGCGGGAATCGTCAGGCCGATCCGGATCAGCCCCTTGGTCAGGAGCTGGCTGTACGCGGTGCGCCGCTTGGCAAGCGTCGAAACGTCCGCCAGAGGCGAGTTTGCCCCATCGTTGGTGCGGAAGACCGCACCCAGTCCCAGCGGATCGTTGATCGCGCCGCCTCTCGTGGCCAGGAAGATGGCCTGCATCTGCAGCGGCGTGATGGTCCAGCCGGCGGTCGGCAGGTGGCAGCTCACGCACCGCCGCCCGTTCGTGCCCAGATCCTGGAAGAATGGATTCGTGAGATCGATCGAGCCCGTCGTGCTGACGGTGGCAAACGTGCCGGTGATATCGGGCAGGGCGATGTTGTTGCCGAACTGGTTGTCGATCCGTGTGGTCGACTCGTTCTGATCGGTTTCTTCGCCGTTCAGCGGCGGTTCTCCGTCGCAGGCCGTTATGATGGGGATGGCAATGGTGGTGAAAAGAGCGAGAATGATGGATGGTCTGGACATGTGCGAGCTTCTCCTGGGATATGCCCGAAGGGGCAGGATTGGCCCTATGGTAGCACGAATAGGAGTCTTGTACATATCAAAAAAGCCTTTTAAAAAAGGCTTTTTTGAAAGATGGCCGTATGGGATCGAGCCGCCCATGCCCAGAGCGGAAGAATTGCCCTTGTTTGGAAGGGGAAACCACGTACCCACATAAAAACGCACCGGGACTCGGGCGGAATGCGCCATGTCCTGCAGGTGCGTACGGTCAGAGGTCGCCTATTTTCTGCTAGAAAAATAAGGCAGACCTGATTGAATACCTACTTTATACGGAAGCGGCACAGGAGGTGGTAAGATAACGAGGTTGTTCTCCCGTTTAACTTTGCCGTACGCCCATGTCTCCGAAACTCCAAGCCAGAATTGTTGTGGCTGTACAACATGTTGCCGATCTGCTCCGTCAGCACCTCACTTCGTGGACAGCCCGTGGGCAACCGGACCGGGGGAGTGATGAAGTGTGCGTTAAAACAAAAGGCGCTTCATACGAAATGAAGAGCCTGAGCCGATCGTTACTGGATGCGGATCTCGTCGAAGTACATGGTCGTCGCAATGTCGCTCTCTACGGCGACGCCGCCAATCGTCGTGCCAGTGAGGCCGAGCGAGGCGAGCGGCACTTCGATCAAGTACCAGGTGTTCGCCGTGATGCTGCCGCCTGGAACGTACTTGAGCAGGTTATCTTGGCCGATCAATCCGCCAGAAGCGTTGTAGAGCTGCACGTAGGGATGCTGCCCTCCGGTCGCGCCTCCGTTGATCGCGAAGCGCAATTTCGCCGTCGAGCTGACGGCCACGGGTGACGCATTGCCCAAGTACAGACCGCCCCACGGCACGGTGAACACGACTTTGACGGCACCCGTACCGAAGTAGACCCGTTCTGTCGAATTGAAGGTTCTCGTCGATCCCCATGACCAATCCTGCCAACCCGACGATAGGGAGTCGACATATACGGGCGCGGGAAGCGTGATGTCTTGGAGGCGCACTTCGTCGAAGTACATCGTCGTCGCGACGTCACTCTCGATCGCGAACCCGCCGATCGCAAGGCCCGTGAGACCGAGCGAAGTGAGCGGAACATCGGCAAGATGCCAGGCGTTCGGGACGAGCGTGCCGCCGGGCACGTATTTGAGCAGATTGTCCTGCCCGATCAGATCGCCGGAAGCGTTGTAGAGCTGTACATACGGATGCTGACCTCCGGTCAAACCGCCGTGCATGACGAAACGCAGCCGGGTCGCCGGACCCACAGTGACCGTTGACGGATTGGCCAAGTACAGGCCACCCCACGGAGTTGTGTATACGGCCTTAATGGCGCTGGTCCCGAGATATACCTTTTCCGTCGAATTGAGAATTCGCGTGGACGACCACGACCAATCTTCCCACCCGGTGGCCAAGGAATCGGCATAGACGGGTGCCGGAAATGCGACGTTCTGGAGGCGGATGTTGTCGAAATACATCGTCGTCGCGACATCGCTCATCACAGCGATGCCGCCGATCGTCGTGCCGGTGAGGCCGAGCGAGACGAGCGGAATATCGGCGAGATGCCAGGTGTTTGCCGCGAACTCTGCGCCGGGCACGTATTTGAGGAGGCTGTCCTGTCCGATCAATCTTCCGTCAGTGTCATATAGCTGCACCACCGGGCGCTGCCCTCCGGTCGAGCCTCCGTTGACCGCGAAACGCAGCCTCGTGGCCGGACCCACAGTGACCGTCGACGGATTGGCCAAGTACAGGCCGCCCCAGGCCGAGGTATAGATGACCTTAACGGCAGTGGTACCAAGGTAAACCCTTTCCGATGATCCGAAGATCCTCGTGGAGGTCCAAGACCAATCTTCCCAACCGGACACAAGAGAATCGGCATAGATGCTGGCATCAACAGGAATCGCTTTGCATTGTCCGTATGGACCCGCGCATTCGGTACCGTTCGGACAAGCTGACGCCTGCCATTGCGTAGCGCCGCTGGTTGCGTCTTTCACGCACAGGTTGTAGTGAGCCGCATCAGTACAGCTTCGGCTGCCTTCATAGCAGACGGGCACCGATTGAGGATTCGGCACGCAGGCATTGTAGCTCGGGTCGCAGACGTATCCTTGGCTGCAATCGTGTTGGAACCAGTAGGTCTCATCAAGGACCGGATTGTACTGGCACGATCCAGCGACTCCGCTCGACAGGCACGTAGCGGTGCCGTATGTGCAGCCTTGGGAGGACGTGCACCAACTGGACTGATTCGATTGATTTGAGCACAGACCCGACGCGCAGTTGGAAAGCAGCCAGCTTCCTCCGGATTGGCAGATGGCGATTCCGCTCATTCCCGTGCAGACGACCGCGCCCTGGCTGCAGGTTTGGGACGGCGGGCTGCAGACGCCCGCGCCTCCACACATCCAGCCTTGGGCGCACGGATACGATCTCCACTCGTACTTCAGGGCATACGGGTTATAGTCGCAGAAGTCGTAGGTGGTGCCGTCATGGCAGCGCTTGGCGTCTCGCGCGCATTGCGAAGCCGGCGGCGTGACGCATTGCCCGCTAGATGCGCACATAAGCCCTCCTCCGCAGGTGAGCGGTTGCCAATGATAGCAGCCGTCCGAGCTGGAATAGGTGCAGGTCCGCCCAGCACTATAATTGTCGCAGACGCCGGTACCCGGTGCGCATTCTCCGCACGTCCCGCCCGATGATCCTCCGCCAACGCCGCCCGAAGGGACTGGACACGTAGCGGCATCGACCGAGTCGTAGCTCTCGCCGGATTGGACCTGATTCACGTAGTCGCCGATCGTGCCATCGGGGATGTGCACGATGACGCCGTAGGTGGTGTAAAGCTCGGGCATGAACGCCTTGCCGCTCGCGTCGTATCGGGACATTCTCTGCGCGCGCGTCATGGCCGGCGGCTCTGCCACGTCCTTTGCTTGGTACGCGTCGGCGGTCACGAGCCAGAAGTCGTTTTCCGACGCCGCCTCGACGACGGTACCGGGCCGCATCTTGAGATCGGTGCCCGTAGCAGCGGCGCATTCCGAAGCCGTGCCCGTCGACAGTTCGTTGGTCCTGAAGCCCCACGATCGCACGAGCGGCGCGTACCGCGCATCCCCCTGCGTGAACGGCACTTTCCTTTTGACTTTGCCGGAGCCGTCCTGGAAGAGCACGTAAATCTGTGGGCCGCCGCAGATCATCAACTTGGTCTGCTGCGATGCGAGCAAGCTAGCGCCTTCTACGACCTTGTGGCAATCGCGGGCTTCCTTCGAGATCGTCACGACCTTCTCTTTCGGATACGTCGCGTCGTTGAAGAAACGGTGCGCGACGAACGTGGCCCAATCGGGAATATGCATCAACTGATCCCCGCTCGCGACCATGTAGATTTCCGGCTGGCCGGCGACCTGGGCGAGCGTGCCGACGGGCAGGTGCGTGTAGGACTTGTCATGGAACTTCAGCCCCGGAGCGATGTTCGTGTATCCCGAAAGCGGCTCGGGCTTCACGCCTATCTCGTTGCAGAAGACCTTGAAGTGCAGGTGGCTGCCGGTGGGATCTTCGTCATCGTTCGGATTATTCGGGTCATTGGCCCGCTTCGCACACTTCGTACCGCTCACATTTCCTTCGTTCCCCTGATACCCGATCAGCTGCCCCTGCTCGACGTTTTGGCCGACCGCCACGACGTTCGCTTCGAGATGCGCATAGTGCGAGTAGCAGCTGTTTCCATGATCGATGACAACATGGTACGCACCATAGCTATTAGCAATAGTGCCTCGGGGATCACTGAATGCCGTGACTATGCCTCGTGCTGCCGCGACGACCGGCGTCCGGTACCCGGAACAGTCGGACAAGCCGGCAATATCCAACGCGTACGTATCGTCCCAGATGCCGGCATCTGCATGTCTCGCATGGGTCGTACAATTATCCACGACTGGGGGCGAGCAGCTGTTACAGCATGCCGGAACATCCGCAGGCTTGTAGCCGCGCGTCACGGTCTGCGCGGGCGTGTCGACGATGGGCAGGATCAGGTCCAGCCCGTAGCCGCCAGAAGTCAGATAGACGGAATTCTCTCCAAGAGCCGGATTTTCCTCCGGCTGGCAGGCAGCGGTGAAGCTGCACAAGAGTATTGCGATCCCTATTATTACGACATTCCTCATCTCGAGCCTCCTTGTAAAAGAACTTCAACTGCCAGGATGACAGAGCGGGACTGGCTTACCTTAATGGGAGAAGGGTTGTCAAGACGCAAAAGCCGGTTTCAGTTATGAACCGGCTTTTAGGTGATTTTAGCCTCACCAAAGCGTAATTGTATATTCGATCTGCTTGATGAGATTGAGGTCGTCAGGGTCACTTGCACCCGACGCTCTCAGCGATCTTGCGGACTGTATCCGCGTCGTGGTCGGTCTCGTGGCGGAAGGTTAGCGTCACAATTGAAGATGGGCAGCTGATGACGTATGTCGTGTTTTGGGTGGAATCCTTTTCTGAAAAATCCGTATCGGGAAATACATAGGCCGAGCGCTGGCCTATTTTCATTTCTTTATAAGGAAGGGAGTCAAACCACAGACGTGTGTTGTCATCGTACATCGAGAAAAATGAGCGCGCGGGCAACTTCCGGGGATTCGGGACCGCGTTGATCATCACTTCTTCAAGAAGCTGACCATACCGCATTACCGGCTTATAGGAAGGCGATCGCAGAAAGTACGTCGATTCATTCTGATACTGCTTCGATGTCCACGTCCCGGGATAGCCGAAGCGCATGAAAGGGTCATTCAAGAGCGTCACCCAGGGTGCAACTTCGCTCGCGGACAGTTCCATCGAATGCGTCGCTTGGCAATCAAGTTCCGTGGTATGCGTGGACGATGCCGTGGCGACCGAAGCGCACGGTTGCGGTTTTTTGGGAGTGGAGACGAAATACCAAGCTGCGGCGGCCGCAGCGAGGAGAGCGGCGATCCCGAAAATGAAGTTTCTGCGAGGCATATGGGAGGATGTGTATCCCATAATAGCAGAATCGTCAAGGTTGCACGACCCAAGTGCAACCTTGAGCCGGTTCTCAAACTATTCGGATTGAAGCTCGCGACCATGCATCTGATCGGCGTCTTCGAGAAATCCTAAGCAAAACACACCACTCGCGTGATGTGTCTTGCATGGCGGAGGGTGTGGGGATCGAATCGGGGAAAAGGCCTAACGAAAAAACCGCATGAACTAAAGAATAATCGCGAATATTAGGATCAATTCAGGACGAAAAAAGATTCCCATTGATCCGCACAAGAAGGCACAAAACGACGAAAATCATCACTTCGTGGACAGCCCGTGGACAACGGCCGGGGTGGTGAAATGCGATTGCACCTCCTGAACCACGTGTGGTATTACTGGAACCGACACACGGCCACTGTTACGGTCGTAAGTAAGAATTATCGTATGGCTGATTCAGTACTCACAACCCTGTTAGCAGAATTACAAGCGAATCAAAATCACAACGCCTCCATTGAAAGAAGTAAGATTATTCTCAAAGAACTGGAAGTACTTTTGGATAAAAGAGTAATTGCATACTTTTCTTCAGAAACTGGGGTAGATGCAAATACAATGGTAAATGATGAGGATGTCTTTCTTATTGAAAATCTTCTAAGCGTTGATAGCAATAAAAAAGATTTAGTTCTAATTCTGCATAGCGATGGTGGCTACGCGCTTTCTGCGGAAAGAATTATCGATGTTTGCAGAAATTATTGCGCCCAGAGAGGCGCAGGTAACAATTTCTTTGTTGTTGTTCCAAAGAAAGCAAAAAGTGCAGCCACTATCGTGGCTCTAGGTGCTGATAAAACCTACTTGAAAAATACGGCGGAGTTAGGACCTGTTGATCCGCAATTTGTTATACGTGATAAGAACGGCAACATGCAGGTTGACCCGGCCTATATGTACGTTGATGCGCTTGAAAATATTGTCGACGAACACAGGTCTTTCAAAAGATTCCTTAAGAAAAAGATTGGCAAACCTCTCGCTAACCTCCCTAGTGCGATGAGGTTGAAGATTCTTGAACAATGCAACTACCCAATGTATGTAAATGCTAAAAACGAACTCGGACTGTCTGATAGCATTATTGAAAAAATTGCAAAAGAAAAAACTAAACTTTGCCCCAATGTCCGATCAGAAGATTTTGATATTTTCAGAGATCCTCACATCACAAAATCTCACGGAAGATTGATCAATATTTCTGATCTTTCCGAAAATAACTTGCAGAAGGAAAAGATTATTAATTCTTTGGAAAGTCTGTTTGATCAAAGAGATACGTATATAAACTTTGATAACTTGCTCTGGGAACTATATGTCCGTAAGCGTCAATTACTGAATGATCATGGCAACAGCATTGTTAAAACCATTGAAAGCACAGAGGAGTTTTTCCTTGCCTCAGGTGCAAAGCGAGGTCAACAAACACAAACGCCCACCCCGTAAGGGTGGGCGTTTGTTTTTTACCAACTCAAACTAGTTCCTTTGGGCGCCGCCTTTTGTTCTCTAACTTTTTCTTTCGCAGCTTCGTTTGCTTTGATGCTATCTTGCAGATTTTCTGGTGGTACAATCTCCGCCCCTCTCCAGTCAGTGATCACGATCTTTCCACTGATAGAAATGTCTTTATTCGACAAAGAATGGTTCATATTCATAAGGAGAGTATATTATTAAGGACGTAAAAGTCAACAAGTGCTTACTTAAGAATTATTAGGAAAATCAATTTTTTATAATATTTAAGCTAAAACTGACGTGCTTCAGGTTAATACCATTCGACACTTTTCTGGTTTCGAGAGAATCTTAGTTAACCAAACAGAAACTATAAGATAAAATTTCACTATGAATGATCCAATCCGTCACGTGAATAAAACGGAGATATTTATCGATGCCAAAACTAATGTCCCCAAGGAATATAATCAAAAATTTTAGGTTCAAGACTAGGACAGCTCGCCCGAGGAGCTATACTAGCCTTGTATGGCCG